>JBDTMO010000082.1:0-12365 GCA_039934235.1 bacterium
ACGCTCGCTCAGGATGACAGTCGTTGAGGTCCCTCGACTCGCTACGCTCGCTCAGGATGACAGTCGTTGAGGTCCCTCGACTCGCTACGCTCGCTCAGGATGACAGTCGTTGAGGTCCCTCGACTCGCTACGCTCGCTCAGATTGACTGCTGCTCTCCGCGTACCTCTGCCTCTCTGCGTCCTCTGCGGTTAATCGTAGGTGGCAGCTTGAAACCGAAACCTTATCCCCGCTGAACCGATAATAAGACGCCTCACCCACGCCGCTCACCGCGCCCTCCCTGCAACCGCGCTTGTACCACCACCACCCCGAGCAGGAATGCTCCCCGCAACACCCACTGCCACCACGGACTGATCGTCCCCTCGAGATTGAACAGGTTGAAGATCACCCCAAGCAGCAGCACACCAATCAGCGTCGATCCAGCGCCACCCTGTCCACCCGTGAGCATCGTTCCACCAACCACCACCGCAGCAATCGCATCGAGCTCCCATCCAGTCCCCGCCACCGGTTGTCCCGCGCCGAGCCGCGCCGCGAGCACCACGCCAGCCAGTCCCGCTAAGGCTCCACTCAATGAATACGTGCCAATCACGACGCGATCGGTGCGCAGACCCATGAGCCGAGCAGCCTCCGCATCGTCGCCAATTGCGTACACATACCGGCCAAAGCGCGTGTAACGCAGCACCAGCGCGCCAGCAGCATACGCGACGACCAGGAGCACGATAGGCACCGGAATTGGTCCCAGACTTCCGCGCCCCAGCCAAACCAGCGCCGCCGAATCCCCAGTGATGTTCACACTCTGCTCGCCGGTGGCCGCCAGCGCCGCGCCCCGTGCCGCAATGAGCATCGCCAGCGTAACGATGAATGGCTGGATGCGCGCCTTGGTGATGAGCAGCCCATTGACCGCGCCGAGGGCCGTCGCTGCGCCGATGCCGCCCAACACCGCCACGATGGCGCCGCTACCCGCGAGTTTCGCCGCCGCCACACCCGCCACGGCCAGCAACGCGCCCACCGAGAGATCGATGCCTCCGCTGAGAATCACGAACGTCATGCCAAGCGCCACAAGACCAAGCATGCTGTTCTGGCGCAGCACGTTGGCGAGGTTCTCCGGCGTAAGGAACGCTTCATAGCGCGCCACGCCAAAGACGCACGTCACCACGAGCGCGATGAGGGCGCCACTCCGTCGGAGAAACCTCATGCGCGCTTTGGTCGCTGCAGGTACACAGCGATGAGGATGATCGCCGCCTTGAGCGCCAGCGACCATGAATACGGCACGAGAAGCATGTTGAAGCTCGTCGCGATCACCTGCATGATCAGCGCGCCAATCACTGTGCCGCCAATCGTCGCTCGGCCACCCGACAGCACCGTCCCGCCGACGACAACTGCTGCGATCGCGTCGAGCTCCATGTTCTGCCCGATCTTTGCCGCGTCGCTCGCACCGAGTTGAGCCGCGATGATCAATCCCGCAATGGCAGCCAGACACGCACTCGCCGCGTACACGGATACCAGCGTCCTGCGCGCAGGGACGCCCGCCAGTCGCGCCGCTGTTGGATTGCCTCCCACTGCGAGCACGTAGCGGCCGAAAGGAGTTGCGCGAAGCACGAACAACGCACCCGCAACCACACCGACGGCCACAAGCACCTGCACCGGTACCGGTCCGATATGTCCTCGGCCAAGCAACAGAAATGTCGGCGTTTCCACCGTGACCAACTCGCCATCATGGCTGATGATCTGCGCGAGTCCTCGTCCACCAATCAGCGTGGCGAGTGTCACGACGATTGGCTGCACGCGCAACTGTGCGATCAGTGCGCCATTCAACACGCCGACCAGCGTCGCACCGATGAGCGCCCCCACGACGGCGAACGCGATCCCTCGCTCCATGAGCACAGCCGCTATCGCGGCGGAAATCGCCATCGTTGATCCCACCGAAAGATCAACGCCGCCTGTTGCAATGACGAACGTCATGCCGACGGCGACAAGCATCACCGTCGACACTTGCAGCAGCACGTTCCAGAGATTGCCTGCCGTCGCGAAGTTCGACGTAAACACGGCGTTGGCCAGCACGAGCGCGATCAACGCGCCGAGCGCGGCGTATTCCGGGCCCGGCAGGTAGCGCCGCCAGTTCACGACGACGTCTCCGCCATGGCATGAATGATCGAATGCTCGGATATGCCTTCGCCCGACAGCTCGTGCACGTTGCGACCATCGCGCAACACCACGACACGCGAACTGCCTTCGATGAGCTCCTCGAGCTCGGACGAAATCATCAGGATGCCCACACCCGACTCGGCAAGTTCATTCACCAGGTGCTGGATTTCACTCTTCGCACCAATGTCGATTCCGCGCGTCGGCTCATCGAGGATGAGCAACTGCGGCTCGGTACACAGCCATCGCGCGAGTAGCACCTTCTGCTGATTGCCGCCCGACAACTCGCGAATCGGCTGGTCGGCGCTCGTAGCCTTGATGCCCAACCGCTTCATGAAACGCTCGACCACCTCGGCCTGCTGTCGGCGAGACACAATGCCGAGCGTCGTGAACGATGGCAGCGCCGCGAGCGTGAGATTGTCCCGCACCGACAGATCGGGAATGATCCCTTCAACCTTCCGATCCTCCGAGACGAAGCCGATGCGAGCGCGAATCGCGTCGCTCGGCGAACGTGGTGAAAACGGAACGCCGCGCAGGAACAGCGTCCCAGACTCGCTGGGGACGTCACCGAAAATCGCGCGCGCCGTTTCCGTGCGACCTGATCCGAGCAGCCCCGCAAGGCCGACTATCTCGCCGGTGCGCACGTCGACGCTCACGTCCTTGAGCCGAGCGCCATGCGACAGCGCGGAGGCGCGGAGCAGGGGCGTGTCGCCGCTATCGCTCGTTGTCGCCGAGCGCGATGTGCCGTGGCCAGCGAATCCCGTCATGCCCTGACGCAATGATTCGCGCGACTTGCCGAGCATCAAGCACACAAGCTCGATGCGGTCGAGACCCGCGAGTGGACGCGTCGCCACGAGCTTGCCGTCGCGCAGCACGGTCACGCGATCGCACACGGCAAACAGCTCATCAAACCGGTGGCTGATGTAGACAATCGCCGTGCGCTGCTGCTGGAGTCGCCGAATGAGCGCAAAGAGAATCGCGACTTCCCGCTCCGACAGGGAGCTCGTCGGCTCGTCGAGCACCAGCACCTTTGCGCCAAGTGACACGCCGCGCGCGATCGCTACCATTTGCTGTTGCGCCGCGCTCAGTTTGCCCAGCGTCGCATGCGGATCGATGTCGAGTCCGAGGCTCGTTAGCAGCGTCGCCGCGTCCGCATTCAACCGCGACCAATCCACCAACCCCCAGTGCCGCGGCTCTCGGCCAAGAAAAATGTTCTCGGCAACGGTGCGCAGTCCGAGCAGGTGAATCTCCTGGTGCACAGCGCAAACACCGGCCGCTTGCGCCTCCGCTGGCGTTTCGAAATCGACGGCGCGGTCATCGAGAAACATCGCGCCGCCGTCGCGGTGGTACGCGCCGGTCATGATCTTCACGAGCGTGGACTTGCCCGCGCCATTCTCTCCGACGAGGGCGTGCACCTCGCCGGCATGTATCGCGAAGTGCACACCGTCCAGCGCCGTCGCCACACCGAAGCGCTTCGTGATCCCCTCCATGCGAAGCAACGGAGGGGAGACGACGTCCCGCACGTCAGTATGCGTCGGCGATGGACTGCTTCGCGTTGGACTTATCGAAGAAGCGATCGGTGACGATGATCTTCGGCGGAAGCTTTTCGCCCTTGCGGAACTTCTCGATCGTGTCGAACGCGAGAGGACCAAACCGCGGGTTGCACTCCACGGTTGCGCCAAGCTCACCGCGCTCGATCGCTTCGAGCGCCGCGCGCTCGCCGTCCACGGACACCACAGTGACATCAGTGCCGGGCTTGAGCCCGGCGGAGATCATCGCTTGAATGCCGCCGAGCGCCATTTCGTCGTTGTGGGCGTAGACGGCGGTGATTTTCTTGCCGAGTGACTGCGCGATGTTCTGCATCACGCCCTGTCCGGTCGCGCGCGAGAAATTGCCAGTCTGTGAGGCGATGATCTTCATGTTCGGGTACTTCGCGAGCACTTCGCGAAAACCCGCCGCACGGTCGTCGGCGACCGACGCGCCTGGGGTTCCCGCCAGCTCGACGATGCTCGCGGTGCCCTTCGTTTGTTCCGCCAGCCATCTCGCGGCGCGTCGCCCTTCCTCGACTTCGTCCGACACCAGGAGCGTGACGTAGTCCTCACCAGCCTTTCCTGCCGCGGCGCGATCGAGGAGTATGACTGGAATGTGCGCGGCCTTGGCCGCCTGGAGTGCGGGGGCGAGTCCGTCGAACACGCGTGGCGCAAGCAGGATGAGATTCACCTTGCGTGCGATGAGGTCTTCGACGTCGGCGACCTGCTTGGACGTCTGTCCCTGCGCGTCTGTGACGACGAGCTCGATGCCGCGCTTTGCGGCCTCGTCCTTCAAGCTCTTCGTTTCCGCGAGCCGCCATGGGTTGTCGCTCTCCATCTGGGAGAATCCGACGACGAACTCGCTGGACTTCTTTCGCGCGCAACTCGTGACGCACACAAGGGCGACGAGCACGACAAGAGCGCGCGGCTGGACAGGAAGACGCATGGCTACGGACGGGGTAAGTGAGGGGCGAACGAGAGTCTGGTGATGGTTGTCTTTCGCGCGACCCAATGTCAAGAGTGGTGAGCAAGGAGGACGTGGTCGTCCCGGGCGCGCGTTTGTCATCCTGAGCGAGCGAAGCGAGCCCGTTGTCATCCTGAGCGAGCGTAGCGAGTCCGTTGTCATCCTGAGCGAGCGTAGCGAGTCGAAGGATCTGCACATTTGTCATCCCGCACTCGCAAGCCCCAGCAAACCTGTCATCCCGCACTCGCCAAGCGAGTGTCGGGATCTTCCATACGCCGCAGTGAAATTCCACGTGCTGCAGCGGAAAGATGCCGTCAGTCGCATGTCGACGCATTACGATCGACGCATGCGCAATTATTACGTCTACATCCTCGCCAGTCACTCTCGGTGCCTGTACACAGGCATCACCAATGACCTATTTGTTCGCGTCTACCAGCAAAAGACAGGAGCCATCGCGGGCTTCACAAGGACGTATCGAACCAATCGCCTCGTTCACTTTGAATCAACGGCCAACGTGCATGCTGCCATTGCCCGTGAAAAGCAGCTCAAGCGCTGGCCGCGCCTTCGCAAGTACCGATTGATCGAGAGGACAACGCGGGGTGGCGAGACCTCAGCATCGACTGGTACGTCGATCCCATAGCGACTCAGATTTTCAGCGATCGACTAGAATAGATCCTGACAGCCGCTCGCTGCGCTCGGTTCTGCGAGATGACAGCGGTCCCCGAGACGTGCGTTCATTGCAACTAGACTCGGGAAGTTGTCATCCTGAGCGAGCGAAGCGAGTCGAAGGACCTGCACCTGCAGTTCCGCAGTTGACACACGCCGCCCGCTTGCCAACTTCGCGCATGCCCTCAACGCCCCTGCGCACACTCCGCCTCGCGCTCTCGATCTGCGCCGCGCTCAGCCTGCTCTCCACGCCACCCGCCCAGGCACAAAGCGCAGACCCCATACCGCTCCCCGAACACCCGCGCCCGGACTTTCAGCGCCCGGACTGGATCAACCTGAACGGCAATTGGCAGTTCAAGTTCGACGCCGGAAACCAGGGCGAACAAGCAGCATGGTTCAGCGCTGCCCTGACTGCGCCACAAACCATCCTCGTTCCGTTCTCATGGGGCGCTCCACTCTCCGGAGTGTCCGACAGCGCAGACATCGCCTGGTACCAGCGCACCATCAACGTGCCGGCGCGCTGGCGCGGCAAGCGCATTTTCCTCACCGTCGGCGCCTCCGATTGGCGCACCTCCGTCTGGCTCGACGGCACCAGGATGGGCGAGCACCAGGGCGGCTATACGCCGTTCTCCATCGAGCTCACGCCGAAGCTCGCCTACGGGACATCCCAACGCCTTACCGTGCGCGTCGACGACACGCCGCACGCCTTCAAGCTCGAAGGCAAGCAAGGCTACGGCAAGGCGCGCGGCATGTGGCAGACCGTCTATCTCGAGGCGCGCGGCTCCGATCCTCTCGCGTACATCCACTTCACGCCCGACATCACGCGCGGCCGAGTGACCGTCGACGCCCAGTTGCATGAGCCGGCGCCCAACGCGATGACCCTCACCGTCGCTTTCCGCAAAGGCGACGACTCACTCACGACATCGCAGCCAACGCTTCCCGCGCCAGTCGGACAGTCCATCGCGCGTGGCGCGCAACACCTGCACTTCGACATCCCGATTGCCGGCGCACGCCTCTGGTCGCCAGAAGATCCGTATCTCTACAACGTCGCCACCGCACTGCGCGGCGACGGGATGGCCACCGATAGCGTCGACACCTATTTCGGGATGCGCGAGATCTCGGTCGTCGACCTTCCCGGCACGACGATTCCCTACGTCGCCCTGAATGGAAAGCCAGTCTACCTGCAACTGTCGCTGGACCAGGCCTATCACCCGCGCGGCTTTTACACCTTCCCAACAGATTCGCTGCTCCGCAACGAAATCCTGCAGGCGCGACAGATCGGCCTTACGGGCCTCCGCGAGCACATCAAGATCGAGGCACCACGCAAGCTCTACTGGGCAGACCGGCTGGGCGTCCTCATCATGGCGGACGTCCCTAATTGGTGGGGCCCGCCCGATTCCGTGGCGTTCGTCGAGCACGACTTCGCGATGCGCCAGATGATCGAGCGTGATTACAATCATCCCTCCGTCTTCGCCTGGATCGCCTACAACGAAGCGTGGGGCATTCTCTCGAAGGCCAACGGCAAGGACGGCATCCAGCCCGCCACGCAGCAACGCGTCGCGAATAGCGTTCGGCTCGCCAAGCAACTCGATCCCACACGACTGGTCGAAGACAACTCGCCCTGCTGCGGCAACGGTCATACCGTCACCGATCTCAACTCATGGCACGAATACCTGCCCGGTTGGGAATGGGAGAATCGCCTTCGCGTCATCGACGACAGCACGCACGCGGGCTCACCGTGGAACTTCGAGCGCGGTTTTACCCAGGCGCGCCAGCCGATGTTCAACTCCGAGTTCGGCAACGTGGGGGCTACAAGGGTTCCACGGGCGACGTCGATTGGAGCTGGGACTACCACCTTGCCGTCAACGCATTCCGTCGCCACCCCAAACTCTCGGGTTGGTTGTACACTGAGCTGGATGACGTGATCAACGAATGGAACGGCTACTGGCGCGCCGACCGCACGAAAAAGGAAACAGGGCTCGGCGAATTGGTCGACGGCATGTCGCTAAGAGATCTCCACGCACCGCTGTACATCGCCGTCGGCGCCGGCATGAGCGAGACGGTCAAGCCCGGCGAAACGGTGAAGGTGCCTCTTTACGCATCGTTCCTGACGGATAGCAAGGCATTCGGCGACTCACTCACGCTTCGCTTCGAATTGTATGGCTGGAACGCACTCGGCGAACGAAAGACGTACAACTCGTCGGCGCGGCGCGTGCCCTATCACCCGTGGCTGTCTGCCGCACTGACTCCGCAAGCAGTTGCGATGCCGAATGAACCGTCGGTTGTCGTTCTTGCGACGCGATTGGAAGATGCCGCTGGCACCGTGCTGCAGCGCAACTTCACGACGTTCGTCGTGGAGGGGAGCGCTCCCCGGGAAATGCAACGTGCCGATGGTCGTCGCGTGCGAATTGCGCACGTGAGCGCTGCTGCATATCGCGCCGCGCACTGGTCCGGCAAGACGTGGGCGGCAATGGACAGCCTCAAGGTCAATGGCGCGGGTTCTGGATTCTTCGAGTATCGGATTCCGTGGCCAAGTGATTTGAATGCGAGCGATGTCTCGGACGCTGTATTCATCGTCGAGGCGTCCGCGAAGCGCCTGAACGGCAAGGATCGCGATACGACGGTCAAGGACAACGGCGATTACATGCGCGGCGGTGGTTTGCAGGATCCCAGTCGCAACCGCAATGCATACCCGATGACAGGCGTGACGCCGTATCCGAGTGCGGTGAGCGTTCGCGTCGGTGGTGAACTCGCTGGTCGCTACGAGCTCGACGACGACCCTGCGGATCATCGCGGCATTCTGTCGTGGCATTCGCAGTCGCGTGATCGCTACCTGCGCGAAGCGGGCTCATACGGACAGTTGCTGAAGGTGCCGTTATCGGCCGCCGCACTTGCGAAGGCGTCACGCGCGGGAGAAATCATCATTCGCCTCGAGGTCGATGATGCGTTCCCAGGCGGTCTCGCCATTTACGGGTCGCGCTTCGGGCGTTACCCCGTCGATCCAACGGTGGCGTTCGTCCTCCGCCATTGATGTCCTGAGCGAGCGCAGCGAGCAAGTTGTCATCCTGAGCGAGCGAAGCGAGCAAGTTGTCATCCCGAGCGAGCGAAGCGAGCAAGTTGTCATCCTGAGCGAGCGAAGGGACAAGGTTGTCATCCTGAGCGAGCGCAGCGAGCAAGTTGTCATCCTGAGCGAGCGAAGCGAGTCGAAGGATCTGCACTTGAGGCTTCCGGTTGCGCCCTATTCCAGTCCACGCTAGCATTGACGACTTCCAGCGCTGGAGATGGGCGCAAGCATCGGCGCACCCTCTGACCAGGTTGTAAAAATGTCCGAACCAAGCCGGACGAACTCAGCAGAACGAGGCTACACAGAGCGCCTCGTTCCGGTTAAGACCGCGGACGGCATGACGTGCAACGTGATCAACGTGCGCGGTCCGGTAGCGCCGTCGCGACGACCCGTATTGATCGTGCACGGTGCCGGCGTTCGCGCGAATATTTTCCGCGCGCCCGTCAAGACCAGCCTCATCGACTATCTCATCGAGCGCGGTCACGATGTCTGGCTCGCGAATTGGCGCGCCAGTATCGACATCCCGCCCAACGAGTGGACACTCGACAAGGCGGCCGTCTACGACCACCCCGCCATCGTGCAGACCGTCGTGCGCGAAACGCACAGCGAGGAAATCAACGCCGTCATCCACTGTCAGGGCTCGACGAGCTTCATGATGTCCGCGGTGGCCGGTCTCGTCCCTCAGGTCAAGACCATTGTCGCCAATGCAGTGTCGCTCCACATCGACGTCACTCCCTTCTCGCGCGTGAAGGCCGCGGTCGCCGTGCCCGCGCTCAGCACGCTCACGCCCTACGTGAGCCCAGGCTGGGGCGAGAACGCGCCAACGTTGCTCGCCAAGGCACTCACGGCATTCGTTCGACTGACTCATCCAGAATGCGACAACAACGTCTGTCGCATGGTCAGTTTCATCTATGGCACAGGCTTCCCCGCGCTCTGGCGCCACGAGAATATCAACGAGGAAACGCACGAGTGGTTGAAGCACGAGTTCGCCGAAGTGCCGATGGCCTTCTTTAGACAGATGGCCAGCTGCATCAAGCGCGGCAGCCTCGTCTCCACCGGTGAGTTCTCCCAACTCCCCACTGATTTCGTCGCGGCGCCACCACAAACCGACGCACGCTTCTCCTTCTTTGCCGGCGACAAGAACCTGTGCTTCCTGCCCGTGGGACAGCAGCGAACCTTCGAGTACTTCGACCGTCAGCGGTCGAACTATCACACGCTCCACCGCTATCCCACCTACGGCCATCTCGACGTCTTCATGGGAACGAACGCGGCCAACGACATCTTCCCCACGATGGCCAACGAACTGGAGCGAGGCGCATGAGCTTTCTCCCTAAACGGCTCCGCGATCAAACCGGACGCTGGTCCCTCGTCGACGGCATTCCGTTCCAGCTTCCAGTCGGCTCACAGAAGACACCCGCGCTGATGGCGGCGTTCCCGATCAACGCCGACGCCGCTGCGCGCCTGCTGCCGGGGAACGAACTGCACCCGTTCAAGCTCGGCGGCCGAGGCCTGCTCGTCTTCACGGTTGTTGACTATCGCGAGACCAACATCGGTAAGTACGTCGAGTACAGCATCGCCATCGCGGTAACCCATGGGGCCAAACCGGCCCCCGCGTTTTTGCCCCTCCTCTTTCAAAAAACCTTCGAGCTCGGTCAATACGTTTTCGACCTGCCCGTCAGCTCGGAGATTTCTGTCAAGGGCGGCAAGGGGATCTGGGGCATGCCGAAGCATCAGGCAAACCTCGATTTCATCATCACCGATACGACAGTCAGCAGCCAGTACGATCTCGATGGCCAGCTTGCCGTGAACATTGAAATCGACAGGCCACACTCGCCATTGCTGCCCATCTTCAATATTCCGGGTGCAAACTTCTGCGCGTACCGCGGCATGCTGTTCAAGTCGTACGTCTACTTCAGCGGCAAGATCGGACTCGGTACCGCGAAGAAGGGTTCCGCTCGACTCACCATCGGCGACCACCCGCGCGTTGCCGCGCTCAAGACACTCGAGATCGATCCGGATCCCGTCTTCACTGCGTTCCTTCCGGACACGCACGGCGTGCTCGATGATCACTTCGAGTGCTGGTTCTTGAGCTATGACGCAAAACAGACCGTAAAGCCGGAAGGCATGGAAAGCACCGCCACCCTCGGCCTTGGCGAGGAGTGGCTCACACCGCCCAACAAGGCGTTCCTCCGATGACACCCGTCGACGTCAACCTCGACCGGCAACGGTGGTACTGGACGCTGAACGCGGTCTTCCTGCTCGCGTGCGTCTCGATGTACTTCGGCACCGGCTGGTCGTTGGTGCTCTTCTCATTTCCAATCGCTCCGAAGCTCACGACGGCCACGTACTACATGCAGTTCGTGCCGCAGGTGGAGGCCGCAACGCAGTTCTTCACCTACATGACGATGGCGATGCTGGCGAGCGCCGCGCTGATGATCATTGCGGAGTGGCGCACCGGTTACGCATGGGTGCCGGTCATCGTGCTCCTGCTGGTCATCGCAGCCACATGGCTCACGAAGCAGTACATTTTTCCGCTGAACCATGAGATGTCCGCCGGGATCACCACGCAAGCAAGACTCGACGAGGTCCTCGGCAAATGGATGCGCTTGAACACCATTCGCGTCATGCTGTGGACGGTCCAATGGGTGACCATCAGCAGCTATTTCGGACTGAAGGCGGCACGAGCGCCGCGAGCGTTGTAGCACCCCAATGACGACGCTCAGCCTGTGGCTCTTCTGGGGCTACGTCGCCATGCTCCTCGGCATCGGCGCGTCGGGCATCTTCATCGCGCCGTGGGAGCTCGGCAGCTTCTTCAAGGTTCCACTCGACGGCCTGGAAAAGCGCGCACACGCGACGTTTCTTAGCCAGTATCGGTTTCTCAAGGGCATGGAGCTGGGCTACGGCATTTTCGCGGTCGTGTTCCGCCAACAGGTTTTTACGCAGCCCCTGTATCACCAGTTCTTTCTGGTCGTGCTCTTTGCCGGGGCAGGCGCGCGCGTGCTCTCCATGATCATCGACGGCCGCCCAAGCAATTTCTTCATCGTCGTCACGGCATACGAACTCGCGACGGGCGTCATGATGATCATTACCGGACCGCCGCTGGTCATGGGATGATCGCCGGTCCAGACGATGATGAGGGACTGGCGCACGACGCGTCAGGAAGTGACCGAATCCGGCTCGATCCAGCCCGCCTGGCCGCGGTACGCGCGACGGGCCTGCTCGATAGCGAGATCGAGGAAATATTCGATCGATTGACACGGCTCGCGGTGCGCTTGGTCGGCGTGCCGGCGGCGTTCATTTCATTGGTCGACGAAAACCGCGATTTCTACAAGTCTGCGTGCGGATTTGGAGAACCGCTGGCGACCACGCGCGAATTGACTGGGCCAACATTCTGCCATTTCGCAATTCAATCCGAGGAGCCGCTCGTCATTCCCGATACGACGTCGGACCCACGGTATTCCAACGTGCCGACCGTGAGCTCACTTGGTATTGCTGCGTACGTCGGAATTCCGCTCGTGTTCGATGACCAGGTCATCGGTGCATTCTGCGCGATCGATGTTGCTCCGCGGGATTGGGCCGCGCGCGATATCGATACGCTGCGTGATCTCGCGGCGATCACGCTCCGGGAAATCGGTCTCGGTGCGGCGAACAGGGAGAGCAGCCTGGCCAGTGTCGAGGCAAAGGCGTCTCAACAGATTGCGGAGCTGGCGCGAGAACACCTGGCCGACCTCTTTCGCCAGGCGCCCGCATTCATTGCGATCCTGAGTGGCCCGAACCACGTCTTCGAGGTCGCCAACGATACCTATGCGCAGTTGATTGGCCATCGCGACGTAATCGGGAAAAGCGTGATCGAGGCGCTGCCCGACGTACCCGACGACGAATTCAGTGCCTTCCTTGACGACGTACTCGGCACCGGACGGTCGCACATTCGTCGCGAGGTTCCGACCGTCCTTCAGCCGTCCCCCGGGGCAGCGCTCGAATCGCGATTTGTAAGCTTTGTTT
>JBDTMO010000083.1:0-12349 GCA_039934235.1 bacterium
GACAGGGCGACTTCGCGGCGCATCGCATCATCACCAACGCGCAGCATCGTGATGTCGTCGACGGACAGTTGACCACCATGCTTGCGAAACTCGCGAATGTTCCGCGCCATCTTCAGGAAATTCCCCTCCGCGCGACCAAGCCTGGCGACACGAAGCATCAAGTCGATACGATTCGGTTCGATCAGCCGCGCACGTTGAAGAAACTCCGCAGCGTCGGAAAATCGGCGCCAGGACTGTGCGATATCCGCTGTGGCGACGAGCGCATTGACCGAGCGAGGCGCGAGTGCGACGACATGCTCGACGTCGCGCCACGTACCCGTCGAATCACCCATGAGCGGCAGCAACTCGGCACGAAGCTGTATTGCTTCGACATTCGAGGGGTTCGCTTCGATTGCAAGGTCGACCCATGAGCGCGCGTCATCAGGCCGTTCCTGTGCCATTGCCACAGTGGCACCCGCAACCAGTGCATGCGCTTGCCCCGGCTGAATGGCCAGTGCGTCGCGAGCCAATCCAACCGCGGAGTCGTAGTGCGTCGGCACCGCTCCGGCTTCTGCCATGCGCGCGAGCGCCAGCGCCGCCCCACCGAGCGCATCGGCGTAGCGCGGGTCAAGGCGATACGCGTGTTCGAACTCACGCAACGCCTGTTCATATCCGGGTAGTGACCGCTTGAGGTTTTCACGATACAACTGATCGCCGTGCAAAAATGCAAAAAACGCCGCCGTATCCTTCGTCCCATGCTCGGCGAGCGCCTTGCGCTCCGTCGACTCGAGCGAGATCCCGATTGCCTTGGCTGTACTCATCGCCAACGCCGTCTCCATCGAGAACGGATCGGCCGCAGAAACAACCTCGCGCCCACTGGCCCACTTCGCCTTGTTGCCGGCCATGCGGAGTACCAGCGGCGTTACGCGAAGGTGCGGCGCTCCGCCTGAGTCGCTGACCCAACTCATGGACGACCGCACCACGAAATCGGCGCCGAGTGCTTCGCCAATTGCGCGGACGCTGCGCGTGGAATCCATGATCGAGCGAACGCTCTCTTCGTCCACGACGCGCAATCCGGAAAGCTTCGACAGCTTTGCCGCGGTGGCGTTGCTCAGGCGTTGCGCGAGGAGCGAATCTGCAGGCGCACCGGTGATGTCGAATGGCAGGATCGCGACGAGCGGTGCCTCCGTGCTTTCTCGCTTCTGCATGCGCCACACGGTCAAGCCGCTCGCAACGAACAACGCGAGTGCCGCAATGAGCGCCGCGCCTACCCAGCGCGCCGCATTTTTCCGTTCCAGCGCCAATGTCGATGCGCGATCCGGAATGCGCTCCAGCACTTCGACGAGTTCCGCGGCGCTCGCAGGGCGATCGGCCGGATCATATTCGCAGCAGCGCATCACGAGCAGCGCGAGTTGCTCGGGCACACCGTGACGCTTGAACAGTTGCAGGGTGGGGACGTCGCTCACAGGCACCGTGGCGGCGAGCGCAGGCGTGATTGCTTCCGAAAATGGATCTGCGTCGAGCAACAGCTCGTACGCCATCACGCCCCACGCGTAGATGTCGGCACGATGATCCGGAGCTTCGCCAGAGGCCTGCTCAGGCGCGACGTATGGCAGCGCGGTGAGCGACGTATGCGTCAGCAGCGCGTCGGGCGCGTGGTCACCGGCTAGCTCGAGTGCGTTCGCGAGGCCGAAATCCATCACCGCGGCCGAGTCCCTCACCAGCAATACGTTCTCGGGAATCAGGTGCCGGTGGACGAATCCCCGCCCATGGGCATGCACCATCGCGCGGGCGACGTCGCGCAGCACGATAACGCATTCGTCAAAGCTGAGCGGGCCCTGCTCGATGCGCTGGCGCAACGAGAGGCCGCGCACGAAGGGCATGGTATAGAAATGCTTCCCGCTTGCCGTGCGTCCCACCGAGAGCACAGGGACGGTGTGTGGCTCGTCAAGCGTGCCGGCGCGCCGCATCTCGGCCTGGAAGCGCTCGACATCGATGTTGCGCGTGAGTTCTTCCGCAACCACGACAACCGCGACATCCTGGTCGAGTGACTCTTCGTGTGCCACGAAGATCTGGGACGACGTACCGGCAACATCGAGCTCCCGGTCGATGATATAGGCCGCGCCAAGCGCCAATGACAGCGATGCGCGCGGATCCGGGCGATCTGGCGGGGACGTCATGGACACAAACTAACCGTGCAACG
The DNA here is from genome assembly GCA_039934235.1 of bacterium. GTDB lineage: Bacteria > Gemmatimonadota > Gemmatimonadetes > Gemmatimonadales > Gemmatimonadaceae > AG11. The sequence goes on from JBDTMO010000083.1 coordinate 2,183, forward strand.
AGTATCGCAACCGCCCCTGGGTCCGAACAGAAAGACGGCGCGCCATGTTCTGGCGCGCCGTCTTTCTGTTCGTCCTGCGTGACGGTCAAACCGTCACCCCAGCAGGGTTACTTGCAGGCGGGCTCGCCGTCGCCAGCGGTCGCGACGACCGGGTTGGCGGTGTTGACACCGATGGCGCAGCTGAAGCTGGCGATCTGCGTGTGCGTGATGGTGGCCGACCAGTAGCCAGCGCCCGGGACGATGACCGGATCATTCACGCCCGTGGAGGGCTTAAACTTCAGCTTCGTCGTATCGTACGTGACGTACTTCGTCGAATCGGCGAAGAAGGACTCTTCGGCGGTGACGAGGTTACGTAGATCGGACTTCATCGCCGCGATGTACGCCTTGGACTTGGTGTTGGCGAACTTCGGGATCGCGATCGCGGCCAGGATGCCGATGATGACGACGACGATCAGGAGTTCGATGAGGGTGAAGCCGCGGCGATTGTTTGTGCGCATTGGTATCTAGGTGCGAGAGTACGTTCCGGCCAGAAAAACGGGTAAGGTGCCCGCGGAGGCCGAGACCGAGACCAGGTAGGAATCTGGCGGACCCTAGAGGCACAGAGAGTGCCGCTGTGTCCGCAAGGCTGTGCGCGTCGTATAGTGTTATGCTACAACATGTTACGAATAATCAAACACAACAGTGTGACCTGGCGCACAGTTGCTGTTCGGTCATTTTGCGGCCGATCTTGCCTTTTGCAACAGTAGCAAACATCTGATCACTCGGAAAACTGTCACATTCTGCGTTTGGTGTCCCTGACGGTGACTGTCATGAACGACGTCCGCATACATACGGTGCCAACGCTCTCGACCATGGCCGGCATCTACGCGCTGAGCCGAGAGGGTGGCCCACGCTCCCCTCGGTTTGGTGCGTACGTCGGCAGGGTGGAACATGAGTGGGGTCTATCCGCCTACAATCCAATGGCGGGCCCACAAGCGCTCGAGACAGTGCAGCATCTGCTCGCCCTGGACGCCGAACGACTCACAGACGACGAGGCGGGCAGAATCGCGGCGCGCTGTGAGTTTGACGGGAATTTCACGCTTGCGGTCGTCGTGGCCTCGAAAGGCATGTGGACCGACCGTCTGGCCACCGAGGTGCAGCACCGCACGACTGCCTCGAGGCGGCTGGGACACGACATCGTGATGTTATGGACTGGCGATGCGATCGACGCAGAGATTGTGCGTCGCGAGAGTGCTGCCGAGTCAGTGCGGACGATGTGGACGTCGCTTCACGGGCCGGCGATGACCTTGCGCGCAGTCCTTGCGCGCGAAGGACTGGCCTACGCGCTGGCCTCCAATCCTTTCGGACCATCGACGGGCGAGGCAGACACTCGCGTGGACGAGGCGATTGGCGTACTTGGCGACACGTCGACGCTCGGCGACATCGTGGCCGTCCTGTATGGCGACATCGCCGCCACGACGCTTGGCTGGACGACACTCGGCATCGGGGAGTACGATGGATTCAGGTGGGCGATTGCGCGTGCCGCCCAACTGGTCGACCGTGTTGGCGCGCGCGAGGCACTGCGAACTGGCTCGTTGCCATAGTTGGGCTCAAACACAGCGTCTGGCGGTGGCATGCACATGACTCTCAGTGGCAAGGCGTGGCGCGGACTGCCGGTGCTTGTGCGAGCAGTGCTCGCCGGCGTCGCCGTTGCGAGCGCAGGTACGCTTCCCTGGGCGTTTCTCGCCTCACAAAACATGAAGCATTGGTCGGCGTGGCCGTGGGCCGTGCCGGTCACTGCTGTCTACCTCACGCTGTACTGGCGCTATCTGGTACGCGGTCGGGGTTGGCCGCAGTCAACCGCCGACGCTCGACGAAAGAATGCGCGCGCCAACTCCGTGGACGGCGACGCATGGGGCCTGGCGCTCTTGGCGGGCATGTTCGGCCTCGGGAGCGTCCTGCTGCTTCAAGGCGTGATGAGCCGACTCGTCGCACTCCCACAGCAACGAGATATCGATGTAGCCAAGTATCCGCTCGTGACGGTTCTCCTGTGGGTCGTCATGAGTGCCGTCGTGTCAGGTGTTGTCGAGGAGACCTCTTTTCGCGGCTATCTGCAACGGCCCATCGAGCGCCACCACGGCCCGATGGTCGCCATCCTGGTATCCGGAACAGTGTTCGGCTTTGCGCACTTTACCCATCCCGAAGTTGGCATCGCGCTGCTGCCGTTCTATTTGGCTGTCGCTGCTGTGTATGGCGCGCTTGCGTACCTGACGGATTCGATTTTTCCCAGCATGGTCCTGCATGCTGGCGGCAACATGTTCAGCGCGTTCGATCTCTTTACACGCGGCCGCTCGGAGTGGCAGCTCACGTTGACGCCCCCGTCTCTCGTGTGGCAGACCGGAATGGACGCGGCCTTCCTGGGCAACGTGGCCGCATTGGTCGTTGTGGGCACGCTCACGGTGTTTGCGTACGCAGCGCTGGCAGCCGCGACACGTAGCGCGCGCAGCCGACCTGTCGATGGATAGAGCAGTTGCTCTTCCCAGGTCGTGTCATCCTGAGCGAGCATCAGCGAGTCGAAGGATCTGCACCTTATGCGGCGTCGCGAAGCCGTTCCGACAGCAACGACAACTGACTTGTCGCGGATTTCGCGGACACAGCGCGGATACTACTCCAGTGTTTGGTCTATCCGCGTGTTTCCGCGCGTTTCCGCGCGATCCGCGAATCAAGCAGTTGCTGTTTTTCAAGTCGTCAACGCGCTGCCCGCTCAGGGCATCGTGTGCCCCGCCGCATGATGCTCCCCGCGCTGGAATGCGAGAAACTCATGCACAGCGCGACGAGCCGTCGTGTCACTGGTCGTGATGCGAAGTTCACCACCACGAGGAAGCGCCCTGACCGTGTACTGAATCACCGCGCGCTGCTTCGCCATGTCAGCAGAACCGGGAACGTGCTGCATGTGCACGAATGCAGGCGTCGAAAAATCGCCAGACGAAAACGCCTTGGCGATGCCGCGCAGATGGGCTTGAATGGCGCGCGCACCGGCCACGTCGTCCCTGTCGCGCTCCAGTTGGATACGGCCGCCATCAGCAAGGTCGTCAAAGTGATGGACCGACGCATACTGGTCGACACCCATCGCAACCTTGCCACGCCGCTGCATCGCAGCGAAGCTGGAATCCTGCGCGACGAGCGAGCCGCCACCAAATACAACGCACGTCAGGCCAACGAGCGTCGCGCGAGCGAACACTGACACAGGCATGTACGAAACCTCGTCTTTGAAGGACTGACGTTGCGACAAGTGAAGGCTAGCTGGAGTGCCGCCGCCCGCGCTGGTTTTTGTCGTCCTGAGCCACAGGCGAAGGACCTGCACCGGAGTCGCGCACCGCGCGTAAAGGTCCTCCACCCGTGGCTCACGGCGATACAGTGCTGTACGTTCGCAGCCATTCCTCCACGTCCCCGGAGTATTCGTATGCACTGCGGCAAATACCTCTTCGCCTGCGCCGTGTTCCTCGCAACGGCTCCGCACTCCGCCCGCGCACAGCAGGCCGGCGTCACGACTCTTCCAGACGGCGTCGTCGCGCGCATCGATAGCGCGTTTGCCAGCATCAACGCGACGACCACGCCCGGGTGCGCCATCGGACTGAGCCAAAATGGCAAGGTCGTGCTCACGCGCGCGTACGGGATGGCCAATCTCGAGTACGGCGTTTCCAATACACCCGAAACGATTTTCGAGAGCGGATCCGTCGCCAAGCAGTTCACGGCAGCAGCGGTCGCGCTGCTCGCGCAGGACGGCAAGCTCTCGCTCGACGACGACATCCGGAAATACCTGCCCGAAGTGCCCGACTTCGGAAAGAAGATCGTGATCAGGAATCTGCTCACGCATACGAGCGGCCTGCGTGACCAGTGGGGACTGCTCGACATCAAGGGTGTCGGTCCTGGCTCGCAGGTCCACACGCTCAACACCATCCTCGACCTCGTCGCACACCAGAAGGCACTCAACTTCGATCCGGGGGCAGAGTACCTCTACAGCAACACGGGGTACGTCCTCTCCGCGATCATCGTACAACGCGTGAGCGGAATGCCCTTCGCGACCTTCACGCAAGAGCGCCTCTTCAAGCCACTCGGCATGACGAACACGCAATGGCGCGATGACTTCCGGCGTATCGTCAGGAATCGCGCAACCGCGTACGACGTGAGCGGACGCACCTTCGCGCAGGACATGCCCTTCACGAATGTGCATGGCAACGGCGGATTGTTGACGACGGTTGGCGACCTGATGAAATGGAACGCGTTTCTCGATTCGCCGAGTGTGCTCAGCGCTGCTGGTCCTGCTGCGGTGCAGGCGATGACGACGCCGATGACACTCAACAGCGGCAAGCACATCACGTATGCGCTCGGTCTCGACGTGACGACGCGCGAAGGCATGCGCGAGATCTCGCACAGCGGTTCGACCGCTGGGTATCGCACATGGCTTGCGCGCTACCCGGAGGAACACGCCTCTGTCGCCGTATTGTGCAATGCGGGGGGCGGTGCAAATCCAACCGCGTTGGGCACAGCGTCGACGCTCGCGATGCTTGGCAGGCCGCGTGTGATCGTCGCGCAAGCTGGCGCGAGCCTCGCGTCTCCGGCAGCGACGGAACTCGAGCGCTACACGGGTCTGTATCGCGGACCCAATCCTGAAATGCTCGCAAAGTTCATCGTGCGAAATGGGCAGCTCGTCGCGGCGTTGCCGGGCAACAGGGCTGTCACGCCATCGGGTACGGATCGTTTTCGCGCTGGCGCGTCCGAGCTGGTGTTTCGCATGGGCGGCGGCAAGGTGAAAGACCTGTTGCAGATCAATGGTGTCGATTCGACGATCTTCGTTCCGCTTGCCGGTGCCACGCCGACGGTGAAAGAACTTGCAGCATACGGCGGGAATTACTGGAGCTTCGAGCTCGACACTCGGCTCACCGTCGAGGTGCGCGATACGGTGCTCGTCCTCAAGCGGCGTCCTGCCGACGAAATCATCCTGCGCCCAACCTTTCGCGACGGCTTCTCGGCGCAAGGGCTTGGTTCGTTGCTGTTCTCGCGCGACAAGAATGGCAAGATCAGCGGATTCGGCATCTGGGCGGGCCGAGTGCGTGATGTGAAGTTTGTCAAAGAGAAGTAGACGCTGTCATCCCGCATGAGCGAGCAGCGCGAGCGACTGTCGGGATCTGTTGTGCACGCATTTCCAGTACGCCGCAGGGCAGGGACGATAGATCCCGACATTCGCTTCGCTCATGCGGGATGACATTTCTCACTCCAGTCTCCAGATCAGATGTCTTCACGACGTGATTTTCTTTTGCGCGCTGGCCAGACCGCCGCAGCACTCTCACTGGCGTCACCGGCGTTGAGCCGCCTGCTCGATTCTGCTGCGTATGCCGAGTCGAATGGAATGGTGCGGGCAGCGGCTCCGCTCGACATCAGTTCGATCGCGAGCGGGTTGCGCTGGCGCATGCTCGGCCCATTCCGCGGTGGGCGTGTGGCTGCGGCGACGGGCGTGCGGGGCCGCCCCAACGAGTTCTATTTCGGTGCGGTGAATGGCGGTGTGTGGAAGTCGATCGACGGCGGGCGTATCTGGCAGCCAATCTTCGATTCACAGCCTGTCGCATCGATTGGCGCCATTGCCGTTGCGGCGTCCGCGCCTGACGTCGTGTACGTCGGCAGCGGCGAATCTTCGCTGCGCGATTCGGTGGGTTATGGGAACGGTATGTACAAGTCTGTCGATGCAGGGAAGAGTTGGAAGCACATCGGCCTCTACGACACGCAGCACATCGGGAAGATCGCCATCGATCCGAAGAATCCGAACGTGCTGTTCGTTGCGGCGATCGGGCATCTGTACGCAGCGAACTCGGAACGTGGCGTCTTCAAGTCCACCGACGGCGGCGCGAGTTGGAAGAAAGTGCTTTACAAGGGCGACAGCGTTGGTGCCGTGGAAGTCGTGATTGACCCGACGAATTCACAGGTTGTGTATGCCGGGCTGTGGAACACACGTCGGCCGCCCTGGTTTACCTATGCGCCGACGAATGGGCCCGGCGGTGGCATTTATAAATCGACGGACGGCGGAAATACATGGAAGCAGTTGACGACTGGACTTCCTCCGCAGGGCATTGGTCGCACCGGCATTGCCATTGCGCCGAGCAATCCGAAGCGACTGTATGCGGTTGTGGATTGCCTGGTGCCGGATCCCAACGCGCCGCCTGCGGCCGCACCGACTAATGGTCGTCCCGCGCAGCCGCCGCCGGGCCAGGGCGGCTGCTTTCGCTCTGACGACGCGGGCGCCACGTGGACGAAAATGTCCGGCGACCAGGCGTTGTGGGGACGCGGATGGTACTTCACGAAGGTCACTGTCGACCCGCGTAATCCCGACATCGTGTATGTGCCCAACGTCGCCGTGAATCGATCGAAGGACGGCGGCAGGACGTGGATTGCCATGCGCGGCTCGCCCGGTGGGGACGACTATCATCAGGCGTGGGTGTCGCCGGATGATTCGAACACCATGATTGTCGCGAGCGATCAGGGTGCGATCATCACGCGCAATGCAACGGCGGACGATGCGAAGAGCATCACGTGGAGCTCGTGGCTCAATCAGCCCACTGCGCAGCTCTATCACATCTCGGTGGATTACCGTTTTCCGTACTGGGTGACCGGTGCGCAGCAGGATAGCGGCGCGGTTGGTGTGCGCTCGCGCGGCAAGTTCGCGGACATCACGATTCGTGATTGGGAGCCCGTTGGTGCGGGTGGTGAGAGCGGATTCACCGCGGGCGATCCGCTCAACCCGGGCATCATCTTTGGTTCGACGGGCGAGCGCTACAATCTGGAGACGAACACGCCCGTCCCCGGCACAACGGCTCCTAAACCACCCGAACCGGCGCGCGCGGACTGGACGCAACCACTCGTCATCTCCAAAGCCGATCCGCACGCGATGTATTACGCGTGCCAGTTTCTCTTCAAGACGACGGATGCTGCGAAGACGTGGACACAGGTCAGCCCCGATCTCACGCGCGCTGATCCGGGCGCACCGCCAACGCTCGACGCCACTGCGGCGGCGCAGGTCGATCGCAATGGCAAGCGCGGTGTCATCTATGCCGTTGCTCCGTCGCCACTGCATGCGCCAACGATCTGGATTGGCACCGACGACGGCTCCATTCAACTCACGACGGACGATGGCGCGCACTGGCAGAACGTCACGCCGGATGCGATGACGGCATGGAGCCGAGTAACCACGGTGGAGGCGTCGCACTTCGATGTGAATACGGCGTACGCGAGCGTCGATCGTCATCAGCTTCAGGATTTCGATCCGTACATCTATCGCACGCGAGACAAGGGAAAGAGTTGGCAGAAGATCACGGCTGGACTACCCGCCGGCGTTTACGTGCATTGCGTGAAGGAAGACCACGTTCGGCGCGGACTGCTCGTGGCCGGAACGGAACGCGGCGTGTACGCGTCGCTCGATGACGGCGACAACTGGCAGCCGCTGCAACTCAACCTGCCCGTCACGTCGATGCGCGACTTCGAGATCTACGGCAGCGACCTCATTGTCGGTACGCATGGTCGTGGCATCTGGGTGATCGACGACATCAGCGCGCTGCGACAGCTGACGCCGGATGTCCTGCAGTCAGATGCGTATCTGTTCAAGCCGTCCAACACGTACAACTATGTCCAGGGCGACGACAACGGCACGCCGACGCAGAAGGACGAGCCACAGGCGGAGAATCCTCCACCGGGCGCCTTTATCGACTATTACCTGAAGTCTCCGTCGGCGACGCCAGTGACGCTCGAAATTCTCGATGCGGGCGGAAGGGTGGTGCACACGTTCTCGAGTGCGTCGAGCGGGCAGACGAGAGGGCGAGGACGGCAAGGTGGTGGTGGCGGAATTCCGCGAGTATCGCCGCTATGGGTGAGTGAGCCGGAGCAGTTCTCGGCCGCAGCTGGCGTGCATCGCGCGGTGTGGAATCCGGTCCGTCAGGTTCCAGCGCCACCCGGCGTGGATGGCGGGCAGGGACGCATCGAGCTGTTGACCGGCGACTTCTCGGCCAAGCTCACTGTTAACGGAAAGAGCTACACGCAGGCATTTACCGTGAGGCCGGATCCACGAACTTGAAACGGTGAACGGTGAACGGTGAACGGTGAACGGTGAACGGGAACGGCAACAGAGAACGGAGCACGGAGGACGGGTGAACGGGAACGGAGAACGGTTGTTGTCATCCTGAGCGAGCGTAGCGAGTCGAAGGATCTGCACCTCCGCCGCGTCTAGTTTCGCCGAATCGATGTACCAGGGTTGACGATCCGCCCCATGAACAGCGGAACTCCAGAAACCTCATCGCGCAGGACGATGAGAAATGGGCGATCTACGATGAACTCGATTGGCGGCGGGGGTGCGCTTGTGGTCGTCATCATTTCAATAGCGGTAACTGCCGCTGCCACTGTGCCCACTTCGTCGATGTCGATGTAGGTCTTTTGCGTCACGTTCCGAATACACGCGTTCTCGCCAGGCTTGAGCACGAGCATCGATCTGAAGTCAGCCCTGTCGCAATCGAAGGCAACCGTTGCGCCGAGTGCCTTGAGGGAAACGGCGAGGCTCATCGTCGCCTCGGCGTGTACTCGCGGAAGACGGAGATGAACGTCGCGGAACTTGAACGCCGACGCCAGGTGAGGCAGTCCTCCGTTCGCAAGCAGCGCCTCGGCATCCTCGACACGGGTTCCGCTATCCGGCAGGATGACGTACAGCGCCGCGCGACCGCTTCGATACGGTAGCCGAATGGCCTGCATGGCCGCGCCACGGAAATATCCGGTTGCCTCTCTGCGCTCCATCCCGGGGACCGAGTCCGTCACCCCAGCGCGCCGGTGGAACGCCATTGGCCGAGTAGCCGCCTTGTCGAACGCCTTAAGCCACAGGCCATGAAAGTACACGGCGTTGGTGATGACCAGAGCACTAGTATCGGAAAGTGGCCCACCGAAGATCTTGGGAATCTTGCCGTGTGTCTTTTCGTTGGCCCACTCGTTGACCACATCGATGCCAGCCTGGCGCCTAAGATCGATCGCGGTCACGCGAGACGCGTACGCACTCGACGCCTTCGTGGCGTAGTCAGGTTGAATGCGATAGTTCGGTGACAACCAGAGCGCATTTGAGACCTCGAGAACCACGTCGCTTCGCTTGGACAGCGTGTTGAGCAGTAAGGAGTCGCGCTGCGCGAGTGCTGTGATGCGCAGCGATCGTGCGTCGAGCGCCCGTGTGAGCCCGGCAAATGTCAAACCGCTCGCACCACTCGCAGCGAGCGCCAACGCCATCCCCGCACTCAATGGAGAGATGACGGTGTTCGAGTCGGCTCCGCGCTCGAGTGCCAGCTTGCCAAGGAGCCGAGCTCCAAACTTCTCGTATGGAGGATCGCCTGCGCCGTGCGACGGAATGAGGCCGGCGGCAGCACTGTCGATCATGCCGTTCGCGACGTTCGCTGAGTCCGCAATGCGATTCTTTCTAACGTCGGCCGCCGATAATTGTCCGAACGAGTGGTGGGTAAGCCGCACGTCCCAATGCGTCGTGCGATTGGCGCTCAGAGTCAGCGTCGTATCACGGGGCGCATACCCAATGCGGCGGACCAGCGCCGATATCCGGCCAGCGGGAAGGTGCTCTACTCTATAGAGGCCCGAAGCATCCGTTGCGACAGCGGTTGATCCGGCTCGAACAACCGCACTCTCGAGCGCCTTCCCGTCCGTATCGAACACCCGCCCCACAACGCTGGCCGTCGAGTCCGGGCGTTGTGCCGCGGCTGCCGAGGCGAGGAACAATACGGAGACGATCAGGCTGACGAACCTCGTACACGAGCCCATGAGTCTCCATGCCAATTTGATGACGTCTACCTTCTCCCTGTTAGTTAGACGCCTCAGCGCGCAAGATTGACACATCACGGACGAACACGGTGTCATCCGAGCGAGCGAAGCGAGTCGAAGGACGAGCTGTCATCCTGAGCGAGCGTAGCGAGTCGAAGGATCTGCACGTTGCCTGCGCTACTCAACCACCAGTCGTAGCAGTTGCAAAAGAATCCGCGTCGATCCGCCAAATCCGCGTAAATCCGCGTTGGGGTCGTTTACCGCCGTTGCGTTTCCGCGTGGAGGCGTGAGGCCCTGGTCGGATGTTACCGCGCGATTCGCGCGGACTCGGTGGATGAGCGC
>JBDTMO010000084.1:0-12345 GCA_039934235.1 bacterium
CACGGAAAACGGCCCACGGAAAACGGCCCACGGAAAACGGCCCACGGAAAACGGCTCACGGAAACGGCTCACGGAAAACGGCTGACGGATGACGGGTTGGAAAACGCACAACGAACAACGGGTGACGACGGGTAATCCGCCTTTCAGCGCGGCCAGTTTCTTCCGGGCTGGTCTCGCACTACACGCTGATGATCACCGTGCGCGCGAATGCACGCCGACCTCAACAACGCTCTCACCCCAGCCCGGCCGCGCGATCCGCGGGACGCTGCCCGGAAAACGGGCCGCGGAAAACGCGTTGGAAAGCGGACAACGAACAACGGGTGACAGGCAACTTCGCCGGCCTTCACGATCTGGAATGTGACGAGGCCGCTACGCCCTTTAAACGGACGCCAGAATCTCCGACCCAATCTGGACGTCCACCTCCGCCCCATGTGTCAGCGTGTTGTGCGCCGGACAACTGCGCGCCGCTCGCCCCAGCATCTCCGCCTGGTGCGCAGGCAACTCCACAGGCAGGATGACACGAACGGCGAACTTGCCAATGCGAGCGGGACTGGCGCCGGCAGAAACCTGCTCCGTCTCCACGCGCATGCCCTCGTACGCGATGCCGCGCGCGTGACAGAACCGCTGCACGTAGTACGCGACGCACGTGCTGAGCGACACGCCGAGCATTTCAATTGGTGTTGGTGCGCTGTCGTCGCCGCCCGTGCCGCGCGGTTGATCGACGACGACACGATGCGAACGAACCTGCGCCGCGAAGCGGAGGCCACCTTCATAGGTGACGACGATCGGCAGGGGCGCTTGTGAGTGAGTCACGAAAAGCTCCGAAGTACAGTGATGAGTACGTACGAAGTTTAGGCTCCTCACCGGTCGCCCTATGTCGGGAGACTTGCCGCACGTGTGTAAGGGTTCCCTGACGGGTGCGCTGCACGGCCGCTCCCGAGTCAGGAGCCGAACAGCGCTCGGCACGCGGTGGCCGTCGCTTCATCCGACGGGAACGAGCATTCGATGCGGAGTTCCTCGAGCGTGACATCGTGCGGCGTACCAAATGTCGTAATCGTCGAGAAGAACCGAAGGTCGACGTCGCCCTTGTGAAATACCGTCATCAGCAGCGGCGTCGGCGACGTGCCGAGCTCACGCGTGCGCCACTGCAACGGGAGGTCTGGATAGTCGAGCACCTCGGCCAACAGCTCCTTCGCGCGCTCGTCGGCTGGTGCGGCGGCGATCTGGTGGTGGAGATGGCGAATCAAGTCGCCAGCCGTCTCCTCCCATTGTGGCATGACCGGCCGCAGTCCGTCGGGATTCAGGATGAGGTGCAGCATGTTGCCCTCGTCTGGCTCGGTGTCGAGCAGGAAACGCGTGCAGCGCTCAGCCGCCTTGTTTGCCATCCGAATATTCCAGTACCGGTCGAGCACGAACGCGGGATACGGTTCCTGCTGACCAAGAATCAATTCGATCGCGCTGCGCATCTGCGCCATTTCTGGTGCGTCCAGTCCCGTCTCGAAAAACCTCGGCGCGTATCCCGCGGCGACGAGCAGCGCATTGCGTTCGCGCAGCGGCACGTCGAGCGCGTCGGCAAGGCGCAACACCATTTCGCGACTTGGCTGTGAGCGTCCTGTTTCGACGTAGCTCAAATGGCGGGACGAGATGTCGGCGTCGAGTGACAGTTCGAGTTGGCTCAAGCGACGCGCCGTGCGCCAATGGCGCAGCAGCGCGCCGACCTCGGCATGAGGCGGTGATGGGTCACGCACGGCGGCTGTTGACATGCCGTACGATAAGGGCGTGTCGTGCGCAAAGGCCATGACCTCGGACGTCATTGCCCAGCGCACAGCACCCACGGGGTTGAAGACGACGCCCAACGAGAAGCTCGACATCGTGTTTGAGGCGCTGTACTATTTTGGCAGTCCGCAACGAACGGCGCGTTTTGATCAAGGGCACCGGACTTCCAACATGGCAGACGTAAGACGGGTCGGTTTGGTCATCACTGGACTGAGCGTCGTGGGGGGTGTGGCCGGCGCAGTCTCTGCCGGCGTTACTGTCTCGGTCGCTGCTGCGGTTCTTTTCGGGCCGCAGGCATTCATCAAGCCCCTTGGTCGAGCGATCGGAGTGTTTACGGCCGCCACCATCGGCGGTGCCCTGCTCGGCGAGTTCGTGCAGCCGTTCCATCCCGGTACGCCGGAGATTCCGGGACTAGTGCTCGGCGCCGTTGCGGGGTTCATCGCCGCTGCCCTCTACCTTCGCACCGTGAGGCACTCGCTGTCGGCAGAAGCGCGGGTACCGGTCCGCTAAACGCCGCAGCCGGCCGGGAAAATGAAGCACTTCGGTGGACGGTTCATCCAACTCGCGATCGCAGCGTCGTTGTTCGCGTGCAACGCCGCGCCGAAAGATGCCGACGAGCCACCGGTTCTCTCCTTTGACGTCGCCCGCGTTCGTCTCGCCAAGGGCGCGGATACCACTCTGTTGCACGTAGAGTTGGCGAAGACGCCGGAGCAGCAAACGCTCGGACTGATGGAGCGCCGACACCTCGCAGACACGTCCGGCATGCTCTTCCTCTACTCCGCCGATCAGCCGGCATCCGCGGGTTTCTGGATGTTCCGAACGCGCATTCCGCTCGACATCGCGTTCGTCGACTCAACCGGGAGCATCGTCAACATCAGCCACATGGTCCCGTGCACCAGCACGCTGGCTGAAGGGTGCCCATCATATCCGCCGAACGCGCCGTATCGCGCCGCGTTAGAAGTCAGCGCAGGCTATTTCGCGCGACACAAACTCGCGCTCGGCGACCGCGTCATGCTCGGCGATTCATCGCAGGGCGTTAGACGCTAGCACCAGCGCGAACAGCGCCGTCGGGCTCCACCTGCCATCTGAATGTGGTCCACAAGTCGAGTGTGACTTCGCCGGCTGAGCCGTTGGGGTCATCGGACGGACGGATACGAGTGCGCGTCTGCGCCGGCAGGATGTCCGGTTCGTCGGGCAACACCGCGTTCTCTACGGCAAATGACTCAACGATTCAATACGCCAGTGACTGCGACGCGGCATACGCGTCGAGCGTTCGTCGTCAACGTGGGGAAGACGGCAGCAGCCAGTGCCTTGGCGCTTCACCTCCCCCTTTTGACGACCCTCATCGGCTGCGCTGGCGACGAGGAAACGTTCGCCCACCTGACATCAGCTGAAGCGCGCACGATGCGTGCGTTCGCGGCGCAAATCCTTCCGTCGGAGGCAGGCTCGCCCGGCGCTGACGAGGCGCGCGTCGTGAACTTCGTGGATCGAGCGTTCGGCGACCCTTTCTTCGCCGATGCGGTTCCAGTTGTCCGCGCTGGACTGGCAGAGCTCGACACAAAGGCGCGCGCAGTGGGGGAACGCCATGGATTCAGCGCACTGCAGAGTGCCGAGCAAACGGCAATCATGCGGCTGATGTCGGCAAGTGCGTTCTTCGAGGCGGCGCGCACGTTGGTGCTTACCGGTGCCTTTTCCGACTCCTCCTATGGAGGAAATTACGATGGCGCCGGCTTTACCATCATGGGCATGGAGCATCGTGCGAGCTACGCGGCACCATTCGGATTCTACGATGCACAGACACTCGCAGAACGCACGGAGTCGGCCCAGTGAATCAACGCACATTTGGCGAGCGCGATTCCGTCGACTTTGTCATCGTTGGGTCGGGAGCAGCGGGCGGAGTGCTGGCGAAGGAGTTGTCGACAAGCGGCTTCAACGTGGTCGTCATGGAGCAGGGGCCGTGGCAGCAGTCGGCGCAGTTTACGCACGATGAGCTTGCGGTCGAACGAGAGCTTGTCATGCTCAACAGGGCGTTCGAGCCGAACCAGACATTCCGTCGCACGCCCGGCGATGCGCCAAAGCTGAACGTCGGCCGAGGCCTGCTGTATCGTCGAGCGGTGGGCGGCAGTAGTGTGCATTTCGCGGCGAACTATTGGCGCTTTCGCCCAATCGATTTCAAGGAGCAATCGAAGTGGGGCTCGATTGGCGGAACCGGCTTCGCTGATTGGCCGATCACGTATGAGGAGCTCGAGCCGTACTACACAAAGGTCGATTGGGAGATTGGTGTTTCCGGCTCGCCCGGACCTAACGATCCGGCGCGCTCCCGGCCCTATCCAATGCCGCCGCTGCCGAACAAGTCATCGGGCGTCATCCTCGAGCGCGGGGCGAAGGCGCTAGGACTCCAGGCGCAGGTGGCGCCGATGGCCATCGCGTCGCAGCCGTACGACGGACGCGCCGCCTGCGGTGCCTGTGGCCACTGCGTGTACTACGGATGTGAGTTCGGAGCGAAGGGCTCGTCACTGGTGACGATGATTCCAAAGGCAGTGGCGACGGGCCGGTGTGAGATTCGCACGGACTCGACCGTGATTCGCATCGACACGAACGCGAAGGGTCGAGCCACGGGTGTCGTCTATGTCGACGCACAGGGCCGTGAGCAACGGCAGTCAGCGCGCGCCGTCGTCGTGGCGGCGAATGGCGCAGAGACCACGCGGCTGCTTCTGGCGTCGGCGTCGCCGGCGTTTCCACACGGCCTCGGCAACTCCAGCGGCAACGTGGGACGGTACCTGATGTTTAACGGATACTCGTATACCACTGGCCGGTTCGAGCATCCACTCAACGAATACAAGGGTGCCGTCGCCAGTCGCATTGTGATGGACTATTACGACGCCGATCCCAAACGCGGGTTTTACGGCGGCGGCGGGATCGACGCGCGTTTTCCGTATGGGCCAATTGCCTTCGCGGTGAACGGGTTGCCCGAGGATCTTCCGTCGTGGGGACTCGAGTACAAGCGTGCCTTGCGCGACTACTATTCGCATTCCGTTCGCTTCATGTCGCACCTGACGTCACTGCCCGTTGCGACGAACGCAATAACGCTCGACGCCAATCACCGCGACCGGTGGGGACGTCCCGGCTTTAGCCTGACGTACCTGGATCATCCGGACGACATGAGCACCAAGCAGTGGTTTCGCGACCGGACGCAGGCGATGATGGAGGCGGCTGGAGCGACACGCGTCTGGAACTATCCGGTGCTTTCATTGGATGGCGGCGTACAACTGCTCGGCACCGCTCGCATGGGCAATGATCCTCGTGACTCCGTGGTCGACCGGTATCACCGTGCGCACGATGTACCGAATCTCTTTGTCTGCGACGGAAGTAGCTTCGTGACCTCTGGTCGCGGCCAACCGACGATGACCATACAGGCGCTTGCGTTTCGCGCCGCAGAGCACATCGGGCGGTTTGCTCGATCGAATGCAATCTGATGTCCCGAGCTCGTGTCCACCTTCACTCCCGCCGCAACATGGCCTTGCTTGACGAAGTGATCGACAGCCCTCGCGTGCCACGCATTGGCCCCTACTCACAAGCCGTCCGCGTGGGCGACGTCGTGTACACCGCCGGCCAACCCGGAATCGATCCGGCGACTGGTCAGGTTGCCGGCGATTCATTCGAAGCCCAGGCGCGCCAGGCGTTCGCGAATCTTGGCGCAGTGCTTGAAGATGCGGGCAGCAGTCTCGCGCGCGTCGTCAAGGTCACCTGCTACTTGCCGCACGCAAACGCCTTTCCCGTGCTCAACGCGCTCTTCGCCGAGTTCTTTCCGGTTGCTCCTCCGGTTCGCTCAGCGCCGATCGTGCAACTGCCACGTGGCCTCCTGTTCTCGATCGACGCGATCGCTGTCGCCAACCACGACTAAGCGCAACGCGGGAAGCATTGTCACGGCAATCCGTCGCAGCAGTTGCAGTGGCACTTGCTGCGCGGGTCCGGTGCACCTCGGATCTGTGCGTTCACGGGAGCAATCCGTGTGCATCCGCTAAATCCGCGCAAATCCGCGTTCGAGTCCGTTCAACGCTGTGTTCGACGCCGTGGCGAACTGCGTTTCCAGTCAAGCATCCGAACGGCCTTAACGCGGAATGAGTCTTCATTGCGCCGATAGCGAATCCCGTAAGCATACGTGACCATGCGCGACGCCGCGCCACGTTGTGATGAGTCATTGTAGTTTCCCTCGATCCTTCGAAGGCGGGAGCTTTTTCGCCACGAGTTTAGCTCTCGCGAGCTCCCGGCCGGGCAACCGCGATTCAGAATTCGCGATAGCATCCGCTCCCCACGCTTCCCATGTCGGCGCGTAAATCTCGTCCAGCAGCGCTTTGAGGGTGGGATCGCTCACCGGGCCCACAATGTGAAAGGATTGATTCCGTCCCTGTGCCTGGCTGAAAAGCTGTAGCAGCGTGTTTCGCTCCTCAGCGTTCTTTCCAGCGATTTGCAGAAACCGCTCTAGCGAGTCGGCGTTGATATTTGGCGCCAGCCGGGAGCGCTGCTCTGGCGTTAGTGCGAAGGGTTTTGCCGGGTCATCGGACATCTGTTTGCTTGCCTGACCATGGGTGGTTTGGGATTGGTCATAGGCGACGATAATAATCAGCAGCGATAGCGCGATTCCACCCGCGCGGCGGATGGCGTCCAGATCGGGCTTGGCTCTGTCACTCACACAAGGTGGACGGCGCGAGCCGGATGAACAACGGCCACCGCGTTCGCGATGGCCGTTGGCAGATACGAGACGACAACTTCCGGATCGCTACAACCCGATCGCGAGCTTCGTGTAGACAAACCGGCCGTTGAATCCGAACGGCGAAATGCCCGCATATGGAAAGATGCCAAAGTTCGACGTGCCGCCATTCTCCGCACTGGTATACGGCGTACCCAGGTTGCCATTGTTGTTGTTGCGGTCGGGATACACGTCGAAGACGTTGTCCGCGCCGGCACTGAGCGTGAAACGCCGCACCGCGAAGGACGCGCTCACGTCAGACACCCACTTTGCGGAGAAGGTCTGGTCGAGCGGGCCATACGCATTCGTTGGTGTGATGCCGAACGACGTCACCTGGCCGTAACGCTGCGTCCGCGCGTTGATCCCAAGCTTGTCGACGGTGTAGTTCGCCGAGAGGATCAGGTTGTTGAGCGGGTTGCCCACTTCGATGCGCGCCTCCTCCGCGCGATCGAACAGGCTGCCCTGAAGACCGGAAATGTTCGTGGGGAGTAGTGAGACGCGCGTCACTCGCGTCACGTTGTGATTGTAGGCGCCTGTCAAGCGCAACAGGCTCGTGTTCGAGAGGGTCAACCCGTAGTTCACAATCGCATCGTATCCGTGCGTCTTCGTGTCGATCGCATTCGTGAAATAACGGCCGCCGCTGATGCCCGAAATGCCGATGGTCGCGAGCGCATTGACGGCAATCGGGCCGGTAAAGTTGTTCGACAGCACGATGCGATCGCCGATCTCGATATAGTAGTAATCGACGGTGAACGACAGCGCGCTGATAGGCTCCGCCGCGAAGCCAAAGCCGTAGTTGTGCGACTTTTCGGCCTTGAGCGGGCTTGCCCCAAGCGCGGCCGCTTCCTTCGAGTTCGCCGGGAATGTCTTGATGTCGAACGGCACGCCGCCCACGAAGTTCGTTGCCGTCGACGAGAAATATTCCTGCATGAGCGATGGCGCGCGGAATCCCGTGCTGGCCGAGCCGCGAAGCGCCAGGCCCTTCGCCAGCTGCAAGCGCGTCGACACCTTACCGGTCGTCGTCGATCCGAAATCGCTGTAGTTCTCGTAGCGGCCCGCGACGTCCACAAGGAGCCTCGGCGTCAGGTCCGACGAGACGTCGGCATACAACGCGGTGTTGTTCCGGGAATGCACGCCGGCATCGTTCGTCTTGCCGCCGCTGTCGCCCTTGAATCCTGGAAACACCTGCGCGCCCGGCGCGGCTGCACGCGTCGTGACGCCGGTGTTGTCGGTGACCTTCACGCCTCCGTTGCGCCACGAGTCCGTCTCGCCGGCGACGATCTGATATCGATCGTACCTGAATTCGGCGCCAGTGGCAACGTTCAGCGGAAAGGGCAGCACGCCCGTGAGGTTGCGGTTGAGATCGAGGCTCGTTGTGCTCTGGCTGAACCGGAGCTTACCGGCGTCGAATTGCGTCTGCGTCGACGACGGACCCAGTGACGCATTCTCCGTGTTCTTGATCGTGAAACCGAACTGGTCTCCCCCGTACACGGTACCGAGATCATACGTCCAGCCCCCAGCATTGCCCTTGAAACCCGCGGAGCCCGAGGCATCCACGATGTCGGACGCGATGATCGGCAGGAATCCATCGGGAAAGACCGTGCGAAGCGTGCGATCGTCGTTCGGCCGACGCCAGAAGCCCGCCGCTTCTCCATGACGCTTGGACGCGCCGCCAAATGTGTAGAAATCGCCAACGCCAAGCGAACGGCCCGCATTCCAGAAGCCCTGCAGGTCGTGCGTCGCCGCATCGCCCTGCCGATGATTCACGCGGCCGTCCGGCAACGGATACGCTGGGTTCGTCTCCTTGGGGTCGCCGGCAAAATATTGAACGCGTGGGTCGGTGAGCGAGCGGTTCGTGTATCCGCGGTCGCGAATCTCGCCCGCGACATGGAGAAAGCCGTTCTGCGATCCGGTCCACCCGTAGTCGAGTGCACTGTGAAGCACCTTGCCGTCACGCGCGTCGATCTCGCCCACTTGCACCGGGTAGGGCGCGAGGTTGTCCGCGCGATTATACGTCGTGAAATCCTCGCCCAACGTGGTGATGGACTCGCCGGTGGCGCCGGACTTGAGCACGATGTTGATCACGCCGGCAATCGCGTCGGAGCCGTACTGCGCCGCCGCGCCATCGCGCAGAATTTCAATGTGGTCGATCATGCTCGACGGAATGGCATTGAGGTCCACCGGCGCGGATCCGCGCCCGACGAAACCATTCACGTTTACGAGCGCGCTGTTGTGCCGGCGCTTGCCATTGACGAGCACGAGCGTCTGATCGGGAGCGAGGCCGCGTAACGTGGCCGGACGCACATGGTCCGTTCCATCACCAACGGAGGTGCGCGGAAAGTTGAAACTCGGCGCGACGGCCTGAATCATCTGCGACGTTTCGGTGCGGCCGGTCGCCTTGATGTCGGCGGCAGAGAGGACGTCGATCGGCGCCGGTGCGTCGATGACCGTACGGGCTTCGCCGCGCGTGCCCAGCGTGGAGATTGCCTCGAGGCTCATGACGCGTTTCTCCAGCGTGAAGTTCACGGTGGCCGTGCCTCCCGCCGTGATCGTCACCGAATCGCGCCCCGAGGTAAAGCCCACGGCGCGCGCGCGGAGCTCATAACGGCCCGCGGGAAGGGTGATGCGGTACGATCCATCCGATCGCGTTTGCGTGCCTCGTCCCGTTCCCGTCGCGACGACGGTACCGTCGACGACCGGCTCTGCATTCGCGCTGACCCGACCGGTGACGACACCAGCGGCCGATTGGGCAGCAAGCGCCGCCGGCAGCAACGCGATAACGGCAGCACGTCTGATCGCACCGGCGACAAACGAGTTGGTGAGGCTAAGGTGAATACTACGACGACGTCTCATGACGAGCGCTCCTCGATGTCGAGCTTGATTGTAAGGGAGAGTTGTCACGTGAAGACGTAAGCGCGTGTCGAATGCGGACACGCGTACGCCGGACGAGCAGCCGCTACTTCTTCCCGGCGATGCGGGCTAAGGCCACGTGCGATTCGCGCACGAAGGGCTGCAGCTCGGGGTCCGCTGTACGCCATGCGTCTGCAACGAAGGCATAGCTGATTGCAGCTTCCATGGTCCGGCCGACAATCTCCAGCACCCGCGCGCGTTCCAGCGTCCACTCGACGTCTGAAAAACCGTTGCCACACTGGCTCGAACCTGGCCAACGACGATCGAGTCGTGTCGCGGCTTCGTCAAACCGGCCGGTGGCGATCAGCAACTTTGTGAGCGCGATGCGATGCTCGTACCAGCATTCGTCGAGCGTGTCTTTGGTCGTAAGAAACTGGCGCAGTGCGAGCGCGGTGTCGCGACGGGCCAGCGCAAGGTACGCGCGTCCTGCCGCCACCTTGGCTCGGGACCGTGATGCATCCACCTGAAGCTCCGGACGCGCCCTCGGCTCGAAGGCCTTCAGGTAGGTCTGAATCGCCGCCGTGTCACCCTCCGCCGCCCACCAGCCATACAACCGCGACATGGTGATACGCGGCGCCAACGACAGCACGCGCGCAAACTCAGCGCGACTCGTGTCCGCCGGGACCATGTTGAAGCGCGACATGTTGTACAGCACTTCGGTGCGCAGGAAATGCGCGTGCGTCACCGCGATGCGATGCGCTTCATGCAGATGACCAAGGAACTCCAGGCCGTCGACGGCCTGCACGAAGGCGCAAATGGGCACGGGAACCGCCGGCGCCGGCTGCTCACGTCGATTGGCGAGCTCGCGGGCGATGCGGACCACGATCTCCGACTGATCGGGGATGTGGCGCATCAACTTGATCGCTTCACACAATCCTTCGGCAGGAAGCGTATCGACGAGACGCGCCACGTCCACCGCCGCCGAGCGGCTCGGGTCCAGCAGCACATCCTCCAGGCGAATGAGGTGCGATTGCGGACCGGTCGGCTCGATCGCGAGATACGCGCGAATGTAGCGACGCGCGCTGACCGACCCGCCGATATACGCGGCGAGCGCTATGGGTTTTACGTACGCCGGCGCGAAGCCGGAGTCGAGCGCAATCGCGTGGTCGTAGAGATCGAGAATCGCGCTGTCATCGTGCTCGCCCTCTTCGAGATCGGTATCGTACTGTGTTCGCGCCTCGGCAAGGAGCAACCAGAGTTCGGGGTCGTTCGGATAGCGCAGCAGGCCATCGCCGAGCGTCGAGATCAGGCGACGGCCAAGCGTCTGTTCCTCCGTGCGCGAACCCCAGAGACGTTGACGCCACGCGAAATATGTTTCCGCCGATAGCGAGTCGACCGTGGCAAGCAGACGCTCGCGAGGTCCCAGTCCCTGCGGAAAGCGGCTCGTGAGTCGCATCAACAAGTAGGGTCCGGAGTCGGGCAACTCCTTCAAGTCGCGCCATCGCATGACGGCCGCGAGTCGATGATACGCGAGTGCGAATGTGGTATCGAGGTTCACCGCACGATCAAAGTGCGCTTGTGCCGAGTCCCATCGCGCCGCGCGATAGAACTGCTCGCCCTGGAGATAAGCCTTGAGCGCAGGCAGCGACGTCGTCGGCCACGACGTTGCACGAGCCATTTCCGTATGACGCAACGCGCCGAGCTCGCGCAATACCGCAACCGTTAACGAGTCACCAAGACGATCGATGCGCACAGCGACATCACGCCGCTCGATCTCCGCGATCGTGCGACCCGACTTGGCGTCGAGCAGCACCGCCATGGCGCGCACGGAATCGCCGGCGGTCAGCAGTCCGCCAAAGAGCACGAGGCGCGCGCCGGTCCTCTTTCCCAGCGCACGCGCCGATTGCGCGTCCCCACGGCCTTGCCAGCTGTGCACCGCGATGGTCGCGGGCACGGTGCGGAGCGCTCCGGCGCCATCGAGGTTGCGCGACATCAGGTCGACCATGCCTTCCTTCCACAACACGAGCGATGGCGCGGCGACGTCGAACGGCGCGATGGCGATGAGATTCTCGTCCAGCGCGGGGCCGCGCCGCGTCGTCCAGAATGCCAGCAGTAATGCGGCGACGACGACCCCGATCGAGGTCGCGATGATAGCTGACCGTATGCGCGACTTGCGTATCATCACGACGCGCGCGCTTGCTTCCAACGCCTCGGCGAGGGCACTGGCAGTCTGGAACCGGTCGTCGCGCGACGGTGCCACCGCGCGCATGATCGCTCGGCCCAGCTCGCGCGACACGTCGCGGTTCACCTGCGTGACATCGCGCGGCAGTGTCGCCTGCGCGTGCGCATTGCCCCCTATGGAGGCGTTGCGAATGAATGGACGCACACCCGTAAGCATTTCGTAGAGCACGCAACCGAGCGAGTAGATATCGCTGCGCGCGTCGACGTCCCGTGCTCCATTCGCCTGCTCCGGACTCATGTACGACGGTGTGCCCATGAGCGGGAGCGTCGCCGCGACCGCTTCGTCACCGACCGTTGACATCGCGCGAGCAATGCCGAAGTCCGTGATGACGGCATGCCCCTCTTGCAGGAGGATGTTGCCCGGCTTGATGTCGAGATGAATCACACCCTGCCGATGTGCGTAATCGAGGGCGAGGGCGATCTCACGGCCGAGTCGCACCACCTCGCCTACTGGCATGCGCGGCTCACGATGGAGCAGGTCGCGCAGTGACTCGCCCGCCGCGAACGGCGACACGAAATAGAGGAAGGAATGCTCGCCGCTCTCGCCAGACGTCACTTCGCCCGAGTCGTGCAGCGGAAGGATGTGTGGATGTGACAGGCTCGCCGCGATCTCGATTTCGCGGATGAAACGCTCACGCCCAATCATGCGCGCGACTTCCGTGTGCAGCACCTTGACCGCTACCTGCCGGCTGTGCTTCGGGTCGTCGGCCAGATGCACCGTCGCCATT
>JBDTMO010000085.1:0-12302 GCA_039934235.1 bacterium
GCGGAGTGTCGCTAATGAACGGCGGCTTGAACGGCGCAACAGCACGTGCAGATCCTTCGACTCGCTGCGCTCGCTCAGGATGACAGCGGTTTCGCTGCGCTCGCTCAGGATGACAGCGAGACGCTCGCTCAGGATGACAGGGGCGCTGCGCTCGCTCAGGATGACACTGGGGTTGCTCGCCGCAACCGCGTGCCTTGGCGGGTGGCAGCAGCCGAGTGCAACGCGCGCGCAAGTTCGCGCGCTGACGGACGCGGGGCGTCTCGACGACGCGGAGCGCATGGCGCGCGGCGGCGGCGTGGGACTCACCGAAAGCCTCGGCGAAGTACTCGTGTTGCGCGGCAGGCTTTCGGCTGCGGACTCCGTGCTGCGCGTCGCCATCGAGCGCGATGGTGCGGGACGTCGCAGCGCGGAGGCGGCACTTGCCGAGTTGGCGTGGCGTCGCGGCGACCACGAGGAGGCATTCCGTCGGGCGCGGATCGTGACGAGCGCATTTGAGCAGGGCACCACACGCTGGTCCAGCGACGATCTCCTTGCTGCCGGTCGAGCGTACGTGGTGATCGGCAATGCGTCGGCCGTCAAGCAGGCCCTCACCGCGTTTGATGATGCGGTGGCCGCGGATTCCACAAATCTCGAAGCGCGCCTGCGTGCAGGTGATCTGCTGCTCGAGAAGTACAACGCGCCAGACGCGAAGATCTCGTACGACGATGTGCTGAAACGTGCGCCGGAGCATGCGCGCGCGTTGCTGGGTCTCGCGCGCGTGGCGCAGTTCGAGGGAAAGCCGGAGGCATCGTCGCTGCTCAAGCGAAGCCTCACGGCGAATCCGTCGCTCGTCGACGCGCAGTTGCTGCTCTCGCGCTTTCATCTCGAAGCCGAGCAATACGATTCCGCGCGCACGGATGCGCGTCGCGCGCTCGCGGTGGATTCGTCGTCGATGTCCGCGTGGTCGTTCATCGGCGCCGCCGCGCGCATGACGGGTGATTCGGCGGAATACAATCGCGCGCTGGCGGCAGCGCAACGATTGAGCTCCAAGCCAGCGGAATTCTACGTGGAATTGGCGGAAGCATTCGTGCGCCAGCGACGGTATGCGGAAGGCATGCGTCTCGCGCGCGTAGCACTGTCGGCGGACTCCACGTCTTCGCGCGTACTTGGGCTGCTCGGCAACAACCAGCTGCATGCCGGCAATATCGAGGAGGGACGCGCCCTGCTGGAGCGCGCGTTCGCGATCGATCCGTTCAACCTGTGGCACAAGAACACGCTCGACATGCTCGACAAGCTTCGCACCTTCAGCACCATCGATCGCGGTCATTTCCGCATCGTTGCGCCGGCGAAGGAAGCGGAGTTGCTGGTGACGTACCTGTCGCCATTGTTGGAAGAGGCGTACGACTCGCTGTCGGCGCGTTATCACTACCGTCCGCCGGGGCTTGTCCGCCTCGAACTCTATCAACAGCACGCGGATTTTTCGGTGCGCACGGTGGGTCTGTCGGGTTTAGGCGCACTGGGCGTGAGCTTTGGTCCCGTATTGATGATGGACTCGCCGTCTGCGCGCACGCGCGGTGAATTCAATTGGGGCTCGGTGGCCTGGCATGAGTTGGGGCACACCTTCACGCTCGGGTTGTCCGACTCACGCGCACCTCGGTGGCTGTCCGAGGGGCTGTCCGTGTTGGAGGAACGACATGCGCGTCCATCGTGGGGCGCGGGCGTTACGGTAGAATTTCTCGCGATGTATGCTGGCGGGCGGCTACGACCGGTCAGTCAGTTGAATGAAGGGTTCGTCCGCCCGCGCTTCGACAACGAAGTCATTCTCTCGTACTACGAAGCGTCGCTCGTCGTCGAGATGATCGAGGCGCAGAAGGGGTCGAAGGCGCTCGTGGACATGCTCACCGCCTATCGCGACGGTCTCGATACGCCCGCCGTGTTTGCGCGAGTGCTCGGCACCAAGCCCGAAGAATTCGACAAGCAGTTCGACACATGGCTGCGCGCGAAGTTCGCGGTGCCATTGCGGTCAATTAGGCCGAGCAGTGGCACGAGTGGCGCTGAGGGTGAGTTCGTGTCGACGATGCGGGCGGGCATCGCGCTCGCCGAGGGAAATCAGCTCGACTCTGCCCGTGTTGTGCTCTTGCGCGCGCAG
Source organism: bacterium (assembly GCA_039934235.1). Taxonomy (GTDB): domain Bacteria; phylum Gemmatimonadota; class Gemmatimonadetes; order Gemmatimonadales; family Gemmatimonadaceae; genus AG11. Next base: position 2,129 of record JBDTMO010000085.1, read on the forward strand.
GCACTCTTTCCCGAGTACGTTGGCGCGGGAACGCCGGCGTTGTACCTGGCGCACATCGCGCGCACGAAGGGCGATTTGCGCGAGGCGCTCGCGCAGGTGCAGCGCATTACGTCGCGCAGCGAAACGGCCTTGGAGGCGAATTTGTTCGAGGCTCAACTGCGCGAAAGCCTGGGCGATTCGCTGGGGGCTCGCGTGCCGCTCGAGCGGCTACTGTGGATCGTCCCGTACGACGTTGCCGTGCATGTTCGGCTTGCGGAGCTCGCGTCGCGCGCGGGTGACCACAAGGTCGAGGTGCGCGAGCGCGGCGCGGTGGTGGCGCTCGATCCGCCCGATCCCCTCGACGCACACTATCAACTCGCGCGCGCGCTCACCAACAGTGGCGACGTTTCGGGTGCACGAAAGGAGTTGCTGGGGGTGCTCGAACAGGCACCGTCGTTCGAGAAGGCGCAGGCGCTGTTGCTGGAACTGCGAGACCGAAGTTCGCCGGGAGCCAAGCCATAGTCTGCCAACAAGCAGATCCTTCGACTCGCTACGCTCGCTCAGGATGACACGTGTTCGCTACGCTCGCTCAGGATGACACGTGTTCGCAACGCTCGCTCAGGATGACACACACAAACCGCTGACCACCACGAGGAATTCGCTTGACCGGTCCTGCCATCCCCTCCGAGCTGGAGCAACTCGACGACGCCGCGCTCGCCGACCGCCTTGCCGCGGCCAGCACGCGCATTCGCACCGAGTTGCGCAAGGTGATCGTCGGCAATGACGACATCATCGAGCAAGCCCTCATCGCCCTGTTCGCCGGAGGCAATTGCCTGCTCGTCGGCGTGCCCGGACTCGCGAAGACACTGCTCATCTCGACACTGTCGCGCGCGCTGGACCTCAAGTTCTCGCGCATCCAGTTCACGCCCGACCTCATGCCGTCCGATGTCACAGGCACGGACGTGATCCAGGACGATCCGGCCACCGGGCAGCGACGGCTGACGTTCATGCCGGGCCCTGTGTTCGCGAACGTGCTGCTCGCCGATGAAATCAACCGCACGCCGCCGAAAACGCAGGCCGCATTGCTCGAGGCCATGCAGGAACGTCGCGTCACTGTGCAGGGACGAACGTACGATCTGGCGCCGCCATTCTTCGTGTTCGCCACGCAAAACCCGATCGAGCTCGAGGGCACCTATCCGCTCCCGGAAGCGCAGCTCGATCGATTCATGCTCGAAGTCGTGCTCGACTACTTGCCGGAAGAAGATGAAGTCAACGTCGTGAAGACGACGACGACGGTTCCGCTCGAAGAGGTCAGGTCGGTTGTCTCGCGCGACGAGATTCTCGCCTTCCAACGCGTGGTCCGTCGCGTGCCGGTCGCCGATGCGGTGACACGCTACGCCGTGAAATTCGTGCGACTGAGCCGTCCTGTCGCCGGCTCGCCCGATTTCATCAAGCAGTGGGTGTCATACGGTGCGAGCGTCCGTGCGGCACAAGCGTTGATCCTTGGCTCAAAGGCGCGCGCGCTGCTTCAGGGCCGTAGCCACGTCACGTTCGACGACGTGCGCGCACTCGCGCATCCCGTCTTGCGTCATCGCATCCTGCTGAACTTTCAAGCGCAGTCCGAAAAGGTCACGACGGACCAACTGATCGATAAACTCCTCGCCGCCGTGCCCATTCCCAAATCGGCGCTCTGATGCTGAGCGCCATAAGCACGACAAGGTAACATGCCTTCCGCCCCCGCTTCCTTCCTGGACCCCGCGCTGCTCGCGAAGATCTCTGATCTCGCGCTACTCGCGCGCACGGTCGTAGACGGGTTCATGCACGGGCAGCACCGGTCGATGCGGAAGGGCTCGTCGATGGACTTTGCGCAACACCGCTCCTACCAGCCGGGCGACGACCTGCGCCGTATTGATTGGCGCGTGTTCGGGCGCACCGATCGCTTTTACGTCAAGGAGTACGAGGCGGACACCAACGCGAGCGTCATTTTCGCACTGGACTCCTCCGCGTCGATGGACTTCGGCAGCGGAGCAGTCACAAAGTATGACTACGGTCGCTTCCTCATCGCGTCACTCGCGTGGCTCTCGCAACATCAGGGCGACCGCGTGGGACTTGCGACATTCACCGGCGATCTCGTCGATGTCGTGCCACCATCAACGCGGCACCTCCAGTTGTTGCTGCACACGCTCGGCCGCTCGAAGGCGGCTGGCGCAGGGCACCTGACGACCGCGGTCGACCGGTTGACCCATCTTACGGCGCGACCGGGCATCGCGGTGCTCGTCACCGATTGCTACGAAAAGCCGGACGCACTCGGTCGTGCTGCCGCGTCGCTGCGCATGCGCGGACACGATGTCATCGTTTTCCATCTCGTCGATGCCGCGGAACGTGACTTCCCATTCACCGCCGCGACAACGTTCGAAGATGCGGAAAGCGGCGTCCGGTTGCCCCTAAGACCGGAAGACCTCCGTTCGAAATACAAGGAGCTCATCGGCGCGCATCACGTTGCCGTCGCGCAACGCCTTGCGGGTGCCGGGGCTGACTACGTGCGTGTGGACACGGATCAACCGCTCGATCGCGCGCTGCACGCCTATCTCGATCGACGTCTTGCACGGAGCCGAGTGCGCTGATGGGACTCGGATTCCTGGTCCCCGCGTTTCTTGCCGGACTCGCCGCGTTGGCGATTCCGATCATCCTGCATTTACGCCATCGCGACAAGGATCGCCCGCAGCGATTCCCGTCGCTCATGTTTCTCGAGCAACTGCCCATTCGCACGGCAGAACGTCGTCGCATTACCGATTGGCCGTTGCTGCTGTTGCGCGCGCTCGCCCTGGCCCTGCTCGTCATGGCATTTACGCGCCCGGTGTTCTCGCGCCAGGCAGCGGTCGAGCGGTCGAAGCGTGTCCGGGCAGTTGTGTTGCTCGTCGACCGGTCAATGAGCATGGGGCACACGGACGTGTGGCCAGCGGCAATGGATTCCGCGCGCCACGTGATCTCATCGCTCTCAGCGAACGATCGCATTGCACTCGTCCTGTTCGATGACGAAGCAGACGTCGTGCAGCCGTTCACCACGGACAAGGCCGCCGCACTTGGCGCGCTGGGCAAGGCGAAGCCAGCTTCCCGCGGGACGCGCTATGCCGCCGCACTGCGCGCAGCTCGCCAGCTTGCATTGCGCGCGGGCGATGCGACGCCGGAAGTCGTGATCGTCACGGATCTCCAACGCAGCGGTGTGTCTGGAGTGGCCGGACTCGACTTGCCGGAAGGCCTTACCGTCAGGACGATTGCCATTGCTCCCAAGAGCCCAGCCAACACCTCCGTGGTGTCGGTGGACATTCATCGCATTGTCGAGCCGTTGCGCACCATGCTGTCGGTGGAGACGCGCATTGTGGCGCGCGAGGCCAAGGCGGCGCGTACTGCGCAGGTGGCACTGACGTTGAATGGGCGCCCTACGGGAACGCGTTCTGTAAACATTCCCGCATCTGGCGACGTGCGCGTCGTGTTCGATCCGGTGCTGCTGCCCGCAGGACGCGTACGTGGCTCGATTGCATTGGCGAATGATGCGCTCGCTGCCGACGACACATTTCATTTCGCGTTCTCGGCTGACGATGCGCTCAAGGTGTTGCTTGTCGCCCCAGACGATGCGATGGGCGACGAGACGTTGTTCTTCGAACGCGCACTTGCTGTCGGTCGCGCGCCTGCTGTCACCATCGAACGCGTGCGCACGGGCCGCCTCGACACCCGCGCCCTCGAAGGCGCAGCGCTCGTCATGTTGTGGGATGCGTTGCCGCCAGGTGGCAATGCGGGAACCGCACTCACCAATTGGGTGCGGAGTGGCGGCGGGCTCGTGGTGCAAGCGGGTCGTCGTGTGGGCGCGAACGCGCCGGCGTCGGCGTTGTTGCCCGCCGCCATCAAGGGCGAATCAGACCGGCTCAACGATCGCGGCGGCTCACTCGGCGACGTTCGCTTCGATCATCCGTTGTTCTCGGCGTTTCGGAGTGCGCCGGCTGCGTTGAGCGCGGCGCGGTTTCTTCGATATCCACGCCTCGAGCCTGTGGTGGGTGCGGACGTGATCGCGCGCTTCGATGACGGCTTGCCTGCCGTCGTGGAACGACGTGAAGGCCTTGGCCGAATCGTGCTCATCGGAACGCCGCTCGACACACGCTCTGGCGACTTTCCCGTGCAATCGGCGTATCTGCCGTTCCTGCATCGGCTTGTGCTGTACACATCGGGACGCGACGCCACTACGCTAGCGCGCTCGACCGGTCAGAGTTGGTTGCTGCCGGGTACGCTCAAGGAGCCGGCTGTGCTCACGCCCGACGGATCCATTTTGCGGCCGCCCAAGGACACGGTGGGATCCACGGTGGCGCTTCGTGAATCCGGGGTGTATGCGTTGTATGAGGGACGCGTGCAGGGCGAGCCCGCAGCATTGCTCGCCGTGAACGCGCCAACGAACGAATCAGATCTGACGCCGGTGGATGCGCGTGAACTGCTGCTCGGTGTTCGCCAGAGCGCAGTGACCGCGGAGGCATCCAACGATGTACCGACGCCTGCGGAAATCGAGGGACGACAGCGGCTGTGGCGCATCCTGCTCGCTGTCGTCGCTCTGCTCTTGTTGGCAGAAACGATCGTGGCCAATCGTGGTTGGCGCGGAACGGCCAAGACTATTGTGTCGTCCTGAGCGGCGCTCAGCGCGACGAATACCGACACTGTCGGAAGGGAGGGAGGTGCAATGACACCGGCCAATCAACTACTCGAGTCTCTCGCCGCATTGCGGCGTCAATGGCGGCAGCGCGTGATTCTCGAATCCGCGGTGTGGATTGCCGTCGCCGCGCTGCTCGCTGTCGTGGCGGGCGTGCTCATCACCACGCTGTTCGGCGCCACGACGTCGGCCGTGATGTTCATGCGCGGACTTGGCTATGTCCTCATTGTCGTGGCCATCGTGCGCTTCCTCGTGCTCCCGCTCATCAAGCGCGCGAGCAACGAGCGCTTTGCGCTCTACGTCGAAGAGCGCGCGCCCGAATTGCGCCAGGCCCTCCTGAGCGCGGTGCACGAGCTCGAGGTGCCGGACGCGGAGCGGGCATCGCCGTCGCTCACGGCGCGGCTCATGGAGCGCACGTTGACGGTTGTGCGTCCCATGCAGCGCGATGGCCGGCTCGAGCGCCCGCGCGTCATGCGTGCAATGCGGTCACTCGGCATTCTTGCCGTGGCGGCGACGTTGATGTTCGTCGCTGGACCAAAGGCACTGCGCAATACGGCCATGCAGCTCTTTGCACCATGGTCGGTGGCCGAAGCCGCAACGCCGACACTCGCAGTACGCGTGCTGCCCGGCAATGCGGCTATTCCTCGCGGCGCTGCGGTTGATGTAAAAGCGTCGCTCGTTGGATTTGCGACCGATGGCGCCGAGCTCGTGTTCCGCAGTGACTCGTCGGCGGAATGGGTGCGCATGCCCATGTCACGGGACTCCCTCGCTGGAACGTTCACGTCGCGGGTGTTCGATCTTACGCATCCCACGGAATATTTCGTGGACGCAAACGGCATTCGGTCACCGACGTACATGCTGACGGTCACTGACCTTCCCGCGCTGAGCAATCTCGCGATCGACCTTCGCTTTCCTGCGTACACGGGCCTGCCTTCGGAGCACATCAAGGAAGGCGGTGACGTTGCGGCTGTCGTCGGAACGACGGTCACGCTGCACGCCAGCATTACAAAGCCAGTGCGCAGCGGCGTGCTGGCCTTCGACAACGGGACGAAAATTCCCTTTGTCACCGACAAGGACGGCTTGCTCTCTGCGTCGTTCCCCGTGAAGACGACCGGCTTCTATCGCGTCGATCTCGTGGCGCCAGATGGAGCCAACGTTCCCGGCTCCGTGCAGTATGCGGTGGAAGCGCTGCCCGATCGTCCGCCAACTGTTCGCATCGAACAGCCAGGGCGCGACACGAAGGTAACGAACATCGAGGAAGTCACGATCGCCGTCGCGGCGACTGATGATTACGGCGTCGAGTCGCTGCAGCTTCGTTATCGCGTGAACGGTGGCGACGAAAAGACCATCGCGCTTTCGGACAGCGGTCATCGTCGCTCTCTCGAACCGCGTGCGACGCACACGTTCTTCCTCGAGGAGTTGAAGCTCACGCCCGGTGACCTGATTACGTATCACGCCGTGGCAAAGGACGGAGCAGGCAACCAGGGCGTGAGCGACGTCTACTTCCTCGAAGTGCGTCCGTTCGGGAAGAACTATCGCCAATCCGAGTCGGGTGGCGGTGGTGGTGGCGGCGGCGGCGGTGGTGATTCGCCAGACGGATTCGTTGCGCGCCAGCGTGAAGTCGTCGCCGGTACGTTCAACTGGATTCGTGACAGTACCACCACGTCGGCGCGCCAGCACCGCGAAGATATCGCGACGCTCAACATCGCCGAAGGTCGCTTGCGTGAAGAAGTGTCGGCGCTGGCCAAGAAGATCACGGAGCGCGCGGCGGCGAGGACGGACACCACGTTCGCGCTCATCCAGCGTGAGCTCGAAGAAGGCGCAAAGTCACTGCAGGCCGCGGAAGAGAAACTCGTCAAGGGCCAAGGCAAGGAGGCGCTGCCCGTCGAGCAAGTCGCCCTGCAGCGCTTACAGCGTGCGGAGGAGTTGTATCGCAACGTGCAGGTCCAGATGGGCGGCCAGCAGGGCGGTGGTGGTGGCGGCGGCGGCGGACAGAAGAAGGCCGAGGAGCTCGCCGACCTGTTCGAGTTGCAGACGGACAAGCTGAATAACCAGTACGAGGCGGTGCAGCAGCAGTCGCAACAGTCTGCGCAACGGGAAGTGGATGCGACGCTCGAGCGGCTCAAGCAACTGGCGAGTCGCCAGCAGCAGGAAAACGAACGCGCGCAGAAGATGGCTGAGGCGATGCGTGAGAAGCTGGGTAAGCAGCAGGGCGGTGGCGGTGGTGGCGGCGGTGGCTCACAGCGTGAGTTGGCCAAGCAGGCCGAAGAAGAGGCGCGTCGCCTCGAGCGTCTCGCGCGCGAGCAGAAGTCGCAGGAGATGAGCGATGCCGCGCAGCGCATGCAGCAAGCGGCCGACGCGATGAAGCGCGCTGCCACGGGCTCGAGCGCACAAGGCAATGCGGCGCTGGAGCAACTCAGTCGCGCCGCGAATGGATTGGAAGGCGCGCGTTCTGCTGCGATGCAGAATGCCGTGCGCAAGCTCGCGCAGCAGGCGAAGGATCTTCAGGATCGCCAGCAGGATATCACCGAAGGCGTGAAGGCGCTCTCGGGCGCTGCGCCGGAGCAGCGCGGTGAGCAGATCCGGCAGCTGAATCAGAAGAAGGACGCGCTGTCGAAGGACGTGCAGACGTTGGAGAGCGACACCGATCGTGCGGCGCGCGAAGGCAAGCGCGAGCAGCCTGCTGCAGCCGGAAAGTTGGGCGAGGCGGCGAACGCGATTCGTGATGGGCGCGTGCGCGACAAGATCGATTTCTCCAAGAACGTGATTCGCAGTGGATCGACGGACTACGCGAATGCGTTCGAGGGTCAGATTGGCGAGAACCTCAAGGACGTCGCCGACAAGATGCGCGCGGCGGCCGGCGCGCTCGGCAACGAATCAGCAACGCGCGGGCAGGAGAAGACGCTCGAGCGTGCGCGCGAGTTGGTGCGTGCGATGGAGTCGCTGCGTCAGCGAGTGGGCGATAAGACGGGCCAGAACGGAAAGCAACTCGCACAGGGGCAAAGCGGGCAGCAGGGGCAGCAGGGGCAACAGGGCCAAGGTAAACAAGGCCAGGGACAACAAGGGCAGGGACAGCAAGGCCAAGGTCAGCAAGGTCAGGGCAAGCAGGGCCAAGGACAGCAAGGCCAAGGTCAGCAGGGCCAAGGTCAGCAGGGCCAAGGTCAGCAAGGCCAAGGACAGCAAGGCCAAGGGCAGCAGGGCCAAGGGCAGCAGGGTCAAGGTCAGCAGGGACAAGGACAGCAAGGCCAGGGACAGCAAGGCCAAAATGGCCAGGGCCAAGGCGGACAGCGCGATCAGAACGGGCAGCCCGGTGGTGGGCAGGGCGGCAACAATCCGCGAGTCGGGCAGATTGGTGGAAGTGGGCAGCCACGCTCGCCGGGCAGTGCCGTCAGTCGCGACGACGCGCGTCAGTTTTCGCGCGAAGTCGCCATGCGTCGACAGAGCGCAGAGGAGCTGCGCAAGGAACTCGTGAAGCAGGGCATGAATGTCGGCGAGCTCGATCGCGCGATCGACGAAATGCGTTTGCTGGAACGGAGCCAACTCACCGGCGATCCCAAGGGAATCGACGAGTTGCAGGGTTCAGTGATTGAAGGTCTCAAGACGTTCGAGTTTTCGTTGTATCGCAAGCTTGGTCTTGGCGACAACAAGAGTCCGACGCTTGGCTCGAGCGCTCCGGTGCCGGCGGAATATCGCGCGGCGGTGGAGGAGTACTATCGGTCGCTCGCGGGAGCAGCGCGTCGCAAGCAGTAGCGACCCACCTGGTGCCTTACGCCGAGTGGGTTCGGCGATAGTAGGTTTTGCCCTTGGCGCTGGCACCGCAGGTGTTCATGCTGCACCAGCGGCGCGACCGGTTTTTGCTCGCGTCGATAAAGAACCAACCGCAACTGGGGCACGTTTTCACACGCGCCAGTTGCGGCGAGCAGAGTAGCTCCGCGGCCTGGTCCGCAACGCGCAGACGCAAGGCTGCTGCGCCGACCGTGTCGATTGGGATTGCTCGCTCGAACGGACCGGTGCCGTCGGCGAGAAACTCAACGGCGCGTGCCACCTCGACGCTGACGGTCGCGAGGTCGGCGAGATCTGAATCCTCGGGCGATACACCATCCACTCGAGCGCGAAACATTCGCTCGAGCGAGAGGCGGAGCCGCCGCAGTCGCGCGCATTCCGCGCCGGCCGGCATGCGCCCAAGTCGCAGCGCTTCGCTTCGCGTGAGCAGTCCGACTGCTTCACCAAATCGAATCGCGTCGCTGAAGTCGGTCAGGTAATCGCGCGGTTCCTCTGCCATCCAATCGTGGATGGTGTTGAGGAAGTCGAGGGCGGGATGTCCCCCGACGAGCTCGTGGTCATACGGTGTCGCCATGGCCGGAATATAGCACAGCGGCGTCATACCACCAATACGCGCTTGACAGGTATTGCAATTGCAAATACCATCAATCAGCAATTTGGTGGTATGACCATTATCGAGGTAACCTTGTGCAACGTCCCATCGCGATCATCGGCGCGCCGTCCAGCATCGGCATTCGACCATACGACACCGGTGAGCCACGACACCTCGATCGTGCACCAGCGGCGTTGCGGGAGCGTGGACTTGTCTCGATGCTCGACGCACACGACCTCGGCGATGTCGTCCCCGGCGCATACGTCGATCTCGTCAGGACGCCTGGGCGCGTGCGCAACGAGCAACAGGTCCTCGACTATTCGTTGGCGATTGCGGATCGCGTCGCGGCGGCAATGGCGTTACACGAGTTTCCGCTCGTCATCGGCGGCGACTGCAGCATCGTACTGGGCGCCACACTCGGCGCGCGTGCTGCGGCCCGCGGCGCAATTGGCTTGGCGTACGTCGACGCGCACGCCGACTTCGCGACGCCGGATGAATCGTACACTGGATCAGCGGCCAGTATGTGTCTTGGGATGGTGGCAGGGCGCGGGGACACGCCGCTCGCGCGTTTGAGCAACGGAGGACCGCTCGTCGCTGCACCGCATATCGCCTTGATTGGGCGACGCGATCTGGACGAGCCCTGGTATGGTCACGACGCCTTGAACAGTTCTGGCGCGCTCGATCTTCCGCACACGGTGGCTCGCGCGATGGGCTATGGCGCTGCCGCCAGTGCTGCGCTCGAGCGGTTGACGCAATCAGCGCTCTCGGGCTTTTGGGTGCACCTCGATGCCGACGTGATCGATCCGGCTTTCGTCCCCGCGGTCGACTCCCCGCTGCCCGGCGGGCCAAACATGGATGAACTCGGGGATCTCCTGCTCCCACTCGTTCAGCACCCGAAGGCGTTGGGGCTGGAGCTTACGATCTATGATCCGTTTCTCGATCCGGACGGCTCCAGCGCGGCGCATCTCGTCAACCTTCTCGCGCGAATTCTTGGTTCCTCAGCGAATGGAGCACGCTAATGATCGCGCGCAATTGGCATGGTCGCGTACGCGCGGCGCAGAGCGACGGGTATTACAAGTACCTCTTGCGCACAGGCCTCGCCGATTACCGCGCCGCACCAGGCAACC
>JBDTMO010000086.1:0-12296 GCA_039934235.1 bacterium
CAGCGGTGGCGCGCGTGACGCCGATCGCTCGAACCACGGCGGTGCGCGCGTCGTCCTGGTGGTGGCGTGGCGGTGCGGTCGCGGCCGCGAGTTTGCTGCTCGCCGCGGCGATCACCTACGGCCTCCGTGTCGATCGTGTCCCGAATGCGCGGCCCTCGACGTTGGATCGGAACACGTACGTCACCGGTGCGGGCGAGCGCTCCGATGTTCTGCTTGCTGACGGTACGCACGTGCGGTTGGCGCCCGGCAGCCAGGTCCGGGTCGCCGCCGATTTCGGTACGGCGCGTCGCGACGTTTACCTCGAGGGTGAAGGATACTTTGAGGTGACGCACGACGAATCGCGTCCCTTTACGGTTTACGCCGGAAACACGAGCGTCCGCGATATCGGGACTTCGTTCTCGGTGCGCAGCTACACCGCGGACAGCGCCGTGCAGGTTGTCGTGCGCGAGGGGGAGGTCGCGGTCGCGGGCGTTGGTCGGCTGCGCGCCGGTGACATAGGGCGCATCGCGAGTACGGGCGAAGCGACCGTGCAGCGCTCGGTCGACGTCGACTCGCATCTCTCCTGGACGACGGGGCGGCTGGTTTACGACGACGCTCCGCTGGGCAGCGTGCTCGACGACCTCCATCGCTGGTACGGCGTGGACGTGGAGCTCGCCGATACGACGATCGCTCGCCTGCCATTCACCGGCACGCTCGCCAACGTCGCCCCAAACGAGGCAGTGGCGCAGGTGGCCGCGACGATGGGCCTTCTCGTTGAGGTCGATGCACAACGCGTCATCCTGCGCGGCAACCCACGAAAGGCGCGTCCGACACCGTAGCACCCGCGACGATGCGTCGCGGCGGCCTGCTTTTGCACGACTACGCAACAAACTCCTTTGGAGACACGTCATGTCTGCTCTTCGGTCGCTCTGCGGAAAGTGCCCCCAACTCCGTCACGCCGTGTTGCTTAGCGGCGTCGCGATTTTCGGACACACCACGCTGCTGTGCGCGCAGGACTTCGCAGCCTCGCGAGCTGCTTACGTGGTGCGGCTCACCGCGATGCCGGTACACTCTGAAAACGCGCCGGAGGTGCTTCGACAGCCGGTCACGCTTCGCCTCAAGGGCGTCACCGTCGCACGCGCGCTCGAGGAGTTGATCGCGCACACGGGCATCTCGCTTACATATAGTCGAGCGTTCATTCCGGCCGATCGGATCGTTTCGATCGACCTCGAGAGCGGATCGGTGCTGCGCGCGCTCGGCCAACTCCTCGGCGACAGTGACGTGGAGGTCTGGGTGTCGAGCGCGGGACGCATTGCCCTCGTGCCAGCCGACCGCCCGACAGCACCCCCAGCGACGATGGCGACGACGGAAGACGCGACGAGTATCGAGGTCGTCGCAGGCATCGTGAGCGGACGCGTGGTCGATTCAGCCACGAACCGACCTATCGCAAGCGCCCAGGTCGCCGTCTTCGGCACGTCGCTTGGCGCGATAACCAATGACGCTGGTCGCTTTACGATTGCCGGCGTCACCGCAGGAACGCACAGCGTGCGCGTAACGGCCATCGGTTTTGCGCCGCAGACTCGCACGCTGACCGTGGCCGATGGACAAACGGTGACGGCGGACTTTGCCATGCGCCGTCAGGCGCTCGAGCTCGAGGCAGTGGTAGTGACAGGATACGGGACGCAGACTGCGCGGAACGTCACCGGATCCGTCGCGAACATCAACATGGCGCGCGTGGAAGGACAGGCAGTCGAGGGGATCGACAAGGCGCTCGCGGGGCAGGTGGCCGGCGTGCAGGTGCTCCAGAGTAACGGCGTCCCTGGGGGCGGGCCGCAGATCCAGGTCCGTGGGGTCGGCGCCATCGGTGCCGGCAGCCAGCCGCTCTTCGTGGTGGATGGGTTCCCGATGTCGCAGGGCGGGTCCGAAACGCGCAACCCGCTGAACCAGATCGCGCCAGGTGACATCGCCACGGTCACCGTGCTGAAGGACGCATCGAGCGCGGCGATTTACGGCTCGCGCGCCGCGAACGGTGTGGTCGTCATCACGACGAAGACGGGCGCGAATCAGTCCCCGAAGGCGCGCATCGACTACGCCGTCGGCCTGCAGACGGTGCCGAAGCGTTACCTGCCTGACGTGATGAACGGGCAGGAGTTTGCGCAGTTCATGAAGGAGCTCAACGAGGACGCGGTTCGCTACAGCCAGAAGCGGGAGCCCACGTTGGCCGACGTCCCGCTCGAGTACCAAAACCCATCGCAGTACGCCAACACCTCGACGAACTGGCTCGACCTGATCACTCGCAGCGCGCCGTCGCATAGCCTCAATGCGAGCGTGAGCGGCGGGACGCAGAACATCTCAGGCTACCTCTCCGGCGGCCTGCTCAACGAGCAAGGCGTCGTGGTGGGTACCGACTATCGGCGTTCCTCGATGCGCGCCAGCGTGACCGCCAATCCGTCGTCGAAGTTGCGTGTCTCGCTGAACCTGGCGCCCACGTACGAGCTGCGAAACCTGCCGGTGTCCGGCGGCAACGGTCGCAACGAGTTTGGCAGCCCCGGGTCCGCATCCGTCATGAGCCCGATTGTCCCCGCCTACAACGCTGACGGAAGCTTCAACGCTCAGATCGGGAGTCCGGGCATTCTCTCCGGCCCGAACCCGCTGATGTATCTGAAGCAGTTCTCCAACAAGTACCAGAACCTGCGCGCCCTCGGTAACGCGGTGGTCGAGTTCCGGCCGATAGAAGGGTTGCTGCTCAAGAGCCAGGCGAATGGCGACTTCTCGGAGCAGCAGCAGACGAATTTTACGCCGTCCACGCTCGGTGCTTTCCTGGCACCACCGCCCCGGGTGCCGACAGGCAACTACAACGAAAGCAACACCATCAACTATCTAACGGAGCAGACGGCCACGTACGATCGCACCATGGGTCAGCACCACGCCCAGCTGCTCGGTGGCTTCAGCGTGCAAGCCAACCGCGACCTGGGCGGGAACTTCGCAGGCGCTCAGTTCCCGAACGACGACATCCAGACGCTCAACGGTGCGAGCCTGATTACGGCGCCGAACATCATTTCGGCGCGATGGGGCCTCGTGTCCTACATCGGCCGGCTCAACTACGATTTCGCCGACGGGAAGTACCTCGCGAGCGCCGCGGTCCGCCGCGATGGTTCCTCGCGCTTCGCCGAGGCGAATCGCTGGGGTGTGTTCCCCTCGGCGTCGATCGGCTGGCGCGTGAGTGAAGAGTCGTTCTTCAAGCACGTCTCGTGGCTCAACGACTTCAAGCTCCGCGCCGCGTACGGTCAGACCGGCAACAACGACATCGGCAATTTCGATTACATCGGCCGCATCAACGGCGGGAGCGCCAACGACTACGTCCTTAACAACGCGCTCGCCACCGGTCGCACGCTTGGCACCCTCGGCAACCCGGACCTCGGCTGGGAGAAGACTTCGGAAGTCAACGTCGGGCTCGATCTGTCCATGTTCAACAACCGGATCTCGTTTACCGTCGACGCATACAACGGCATCACGAAGGATCTGCTGCTGAACGTCGAGGTCCCGCAGTCGTCGGGCTTCGGGACGGTGACCAGGAACACAGGGAAAGTCCGTAACCGCGGCATCGAGCTCGGCATGCGCACACTTAACGTGCAGCGCGGCTCGTTCCTGTGGACGAGCGATTTCAACGTCGCGATGAACCGGAACATCGTGCTGGCGCTCGGCGCCAACGGCGCTCCCATTCGAAGCGGCGCGAGTGGCGAGCAGACTCCCACGCACATCACGATGATCGGCCAGCCCGTCGGAATGTTCTACGGTTTCGTCTTCCAAGGACTGTACCAAACCGACGCCGAGGCCGCGGCCACTGGTTACGCAGGAGCGATCGCCGGCAACGTGAAGATGAAGGACGTCAACGGGGACCGTCTGATCACGGCGATCCTCGATCAGGAGATCATCGGCAACCCGTATCCCGACGCCACCTTCGGCATCAACAACAACCTTGCCCTCGGCCCGTTCGATCTGTCGCTCGTCATGACCGGACAGTTGGGCGGCCAGCGTCTCGAAGGATTCTTCGAGTATCTGCACAACATCGATCCCGCCTTCAACGTCTCGCGCGACAATATCAATCGCTGGCGATCGCCCGCCCAGCCGGGGGATGGAATGCATCCGACGACGGCGGGCGTGGCGAGAGGTCGTCAGCTCTACCGCGACGTGAGCACGCTGTGGGTGCACGACGCGACCAACCTTACGATGCGCAACGTCACACTTCGCTACCAGATCCCGGAGCGCTTCGCGATGGGGCAGCTGAAGGGTGCCAGCATCTACCTGGGCATTCAGAACGCGCTCACGATCTCGAGCTACCCGATGAATCCCGAGGTGACGAATTACAACCGCCAGACGGGGGCGTTAACGCCGGGCTATGACGCCGTGGCTTTCCCCGTCCCCCGCACGTTCACCTTCGGTACGCAGTTCGGCTTCTGAGGAGATGATGCGACCCACTTCAAGCCTCTGCCGCGCCGCGACGGCGCTCATCGTGTCCGTCGCGCTTGCTGGCTGCCAAAATGTTCTGGAAGTCAACCCAGAGACGTTCAGCGGGACCACGACGTACTACCAGACGCCGGATCAGATGGAGCGCGCAATTTTCGGGGCGTACAGCGTTCTGCAGACGACGTATAGCGGTGGGGCCACGGGCCCGATGTGGCTGCTCGCCGAGATGCGGTCCGACAACACGACGTATGAGTTCAACGTGCAGAACCGGTCCACCTCGCCTCAAGAGACCATCGACACGTTCGTGACATCGGCCGACAACAACACCACGGTGGCGGGCTGGAACAACGCCTACGCTGGAATCCTGCAATCGAACACGATCCTCGACCGCATCGGCACGGTCGTGTACACGGATGCCGCCGCAAAGAATCGTGTCATCGGCGAGGCGAAGTTCCTGCGTGCACTGCACTACTTCAACCTCGTGCGCCTGTTCGGCGCTGTACCGCTCGTCGTTCACGAGACGCAGTCGTACGAGGGCGCGTTCACCTCGACGCGGACGTCTGCTGATTCCGTGTTGAAGTTGGTCATCGCCGACGCCAAGGACGCGATCACCTCGCTGCCGACGCGTGCGGCGCTGCCTGCCGCCCAGAGGGGCCGCGCCACGCAGGGTGCGGCGTCGATGTTGCTCGCCGACGTCTACATGTGGCAGAAGAACTGGACGGAAGCGGCCAACGTCCTGCTGTCGGCGACCACAATGGGCTACACCTTGATCACCGCCGGCACGCCCACGGCGTACGATCGCGTCTTCGATCCGGCGGGAAAGAACGGACCGGAGTCGATCTTCGAGATCCAGTACACCGATGCTGTTATCGGGGAGGGGAGCGGCTACAGTGTGCGCTTCGCCCCGATCACCTCGGGCACCACCTTCACGGCCGGCGGCGACAACGCAAACAACGGCGGGTGGAACATTCCGACGCGTGACATGCTGCGCGCCTATGAGCCGGGCGACCAACGCAAGCCAGCGTCGATCGGCCTCTATGTCAACACGACGAGGAACGCTGCCGAGACCGACGTCGCGATCGGGGACACGATCCCGTACGTCAAGAAGTACTCGCACACGTACACGTTAGCCGGCCGGCAGAACGACAACTTCCCGGTTTGGCGGTACGCCGAAACCTTGCTCAACTATGCCGAGGTGTTGAACGAACTCGGACGCACGGCGGAGGCCTACACGTTCATCAACCAGGTGCGCGCGCGCGCGGGCCTTCCGGCGCTTGCCGGTCTGTCACAGGCGGCGTTCCGTGATGCGGTGTTCCGCGAAGAGCGTGTGGAACTCGCCTTCGAGGACAAGCGCTGGTTCCAGTTGGTGCGCACTGGAAATGCTGTTGCAATCTCGAACACGCACGGCCTGGAGTTGAAGGGGTACGCGGTGGGCCGGCGCGATCCGGGGACGTACGCCGTGACGGCGAACATGCTGCTTTACCCCATCCCGGTGCGCGAGATCACGACGAACGGATTGACGCAGAACCCCGGATACTGAGTGCGGGGCTGGTACGTGAGAATGCGGCTTACCGTTGCGGGGCGGCGTCGGCTTGCATGGTGACGACGATCGCCCCCTGCGCGTGGCTGCCGCCCCACCGCTGGGCCGCAGCAACGGGGTCCACGAAGGCGATGGAGACGACGTTGTCGCTGTTCATCCTGCGCAGCGACTCGACGCCCCCCATCATGACGTCTCCGGCGATCACCTGGATTTCTGCGGCTCGGCCGACGAGCGTCGTTGGCCCGCGGCGATGCAGCCACTGGCCCCGCAGTGCAAGCACGGCATCGTACAATGTGGCGTATCGCGCCCGTTCGATTTCGGCGCGAGTGATCACATTCGCGTTTGAGCTGGGGGCTTCGCCCGCCGGTGCGCCGTGGGTACACGCTGAGAGGGCGGCGCCGAGTGCGAGCAGGACGAACGTGCGTGTGTGGGAGGACATACCCCGCTCCTGTGTCGGGCGAGTGGCCGGAACAGCTAGCACTACACCATGCATCACAAACGCAGTATAACGCACCTTAGAGCAATAGTCGAATCGTCGGTTGGAAGTCACTGTCCATCAGACTTAAGGGGATAGAATGTTCCGTGGTACTCGCGTTACAGTCGCGATGCTTACCCTCGCTGTCGGTCCGGTTGAAATACTGGCGCAGGGCGGACCGCAGGGTACGGTCTTCGCGGGCGCTCCTGCCGCGAGCTGGATTGCGCCGCCTAACGTGCCGGGTGACTCCGCAGTGGTGTTCCACGCGCGGCGTACGTTCGACTTGCCGTCGAAGCCTGATCGATTTGTCGTGCACGTATCCGCCGACAATCGCTATCGCCTCTACGTCAACGGCGATGAAGTCTCGAACGGACCCCAGCGTTCCGACGTGATGCACTGGCGATACGAAACCGTTGACATTGCGCCAAAGCTTCGTGTAGGTCGAAACGTGGTGGCGGCACTGGTGTGGAACTGGGGAGCCACACATCCCGTTGCGCAACACAGTTTGCGAACGGGGTTACTCGTGCAAGGACACTCGGCGCAAGAAGCGGCAATCAATACGGGCGCAGGGTGGAGGTTGCGCGTGGATAGCGCGTACAAGTTCGTGCCGCTGGGCTTTGGCGACGTGCGCGGTTATTACGCGGCGTCTCCGGGTGAGTCGGTCGATGCTGCGCGATATCCCTGGGGTTGGGAGAAGGCGGACTACGATGATGCGGGCTGGTTCGCGATTAACCCGCCGCCTCCCGCCGCCGGACGTGGCGGCGGTGGGGGCGGGGGCAGGGGCGGTGGCGGTCCAATCGTGGGCAGGCTGTCTCTGCGCGACGCCGCTGGCGTCGGCGAAGGCTCGTGGCTCCTCATGCCGCGCGACATACCGGCAATGGAAGAAAAGACGATGCGCTTCGCATCCGTGCGACGCGTCGCTGGTGTGTCGGCGGCGGACGGCCTGATTCGCGGCAGCACTGATGCCGTCATTCCGCCTAAGACGAAGGCGACCATCCTCCTCGATCAGTCGCACACGACAAACGCTTACCCCGTGCTGGAGACCAGCGGAGGCGCTGGGAGTACGGTCACGTTGACATATGCAGAAGCGCTCGTGGACACCAACGGACAAAAGGGAAATCGCAATGAAGTTGACGGACGAACGATCCGCGGACTGCATGACACCTTTCGACCCGATGGTGGTCAGCGGCGCCGCTTTCAGACGTTGTACTGGCGCTCCTACCGATACGTGCAAATCGATGTGGAGACCGGAGATGAGCCGCTGCGTGTGCACGACGTGCACGGAATCTTCACGGCGTATCCCTTCGTCGAGCGCGGAAAGTTTACGAGCGACGCGTCATGGCTGAAGGACGTCTGGGCCATGAATTGGAATGGGGCGCGGCTCGGTGCGCATGAGACGTATATGGACACGCCGTACTACGAGCAGTTGCAGTACGTCGGCGATACTCGAATTCAGGCGCTGATCTCGCTGTACGTGGGCGGAGACGATCGTTTGATGCGCCAGGCGATCGAACAATTCGACGCGTCGCGCCTCGCGGAGGGTATCACCACCAGCCGCTATCCGTCGCAACTCACGCAACTCATACCGCCCTTCTCGCTTATCTACGTCGCGATGGTGCACGACTACCACATGCATCGGAACGACCCAGCGTTCGTGCGCGAACGCCTGGCTGGCATTCGCGGAATCCTCGATTGGTACGGCCAGCGCGTCGACTCCACTGGCATGCTTGGCCCGATGCCTTACTGGAATTACGTCGACTGGTCGCGGCGCTGGCCCCGCGGTGTGCCGCCGCATGCGAATGAGGGTCACTCCGGAACGATCAGCCTTCTGTACGCGTACGCGCTGCAACACGCCGCGCAGCTCGAGGAGGACATCGGCGTGGCGGGAATGGGCCGCGCGTATCGCGCGCGCGCTGACTCCGTTATCCGCGCTACACGGGCACACACGTGGGATGCGAAGCGCCAGCTGTTCCGTGACGCGCCCGAATCAACCACGTTCAGTCAACATACGAACGTCCTGGCGCTCCTGACCAATGCAGTTCCGGCGGCGGAGCGTCGCCCGCTGCTCGAGCGCGTGTTGAGCGATACGTCGCTCGCACAGGCGACCTACTACTTCGGATTTTACGTCTTCGAGGCACTGCGAGCGGGTGGACTCGCCGATCGCTACGTCGAGCTACTCGCTCCGTGGCGCGAGATGCTCGCGCTTGGCCTCACCTCTACTCCCGAAAATCCGGAGCCGACCCGCTCCGATACGCACGCATGGGCAGCTCATCCGAATTACGGCCTCTTAGCGACGGTGCTCGGTGTCAGACCATCGTCGGCGGGCTTTCGAACGGTGTCGATTGCACCCGCGCTGGGAAGCCTCAAGCGCGCGTCGGGTCGCGTTCCGCATCCCAGTGGCGATATCGACGTCGAGCTTGAACGCGTGGGTTCGACGGGAATTCGGGGCACTGTGACACTGCCCGTTGGGCTCACCGGGACATTCGAATGGAACGGAAGGCGAATTCCACTCCGCGCGGGTCGCCAAGAGGTGCAGCAATAATGAGACTGAATCTTGCCGATGCAACCCGCAGCATGCGGCTCGAGAGGCAATGCGCCGACCAACTCACGTCGCTCCCTAACCCTTAGCGAATCATGAGCGCACACGAACCAAGTTCCTGGAGTCGCCGAGCGTTTCTGCGCGAGCTGGCCGTCGTAGGGGCCAGTGCGAGTGCCCTCGCGTGTTTTACACGTGCCGGAACCGCCGGGAGTGCATCCTCACTATCTGCTGCCAGTCCGTTAGCGCTCGATCACATCGGTGTGCAGTTGTACACGGTGGGCGATCTCATGCGACAGGACTTTGTTGGCACCGTCGAGCAGGTCGCTGCGATTGGGTACAAGCAGGTTGAGTTCGCAGGCTACTTCAACAAGCAACCGGCCGAGGTACGCGTGCTCCTCGATCGACTCGGGCTCAAGTCACCAAGCACGCATATCGGTATGGACGTGTTGCGTCGCGACCTTCCCGCACAAATCGATATCGCCAAGATCATCGGCCACGAATACATCACGATCCCTTCACTCGGCAGAAGCGAAGTGCCGATGAACACGGCGGACGCGTGGAAGCGTGTGGCGTCAGAGTGCAACGAGATAGGAAGCAAGGTCAAAGCGGCAGGACTCAAACTCGCGTTCCACAGTCATTCTGGCGAGTTCATAGATGTGGGAGGAGGAAAGACCGGCATGGACATTTTCATCTCGGAAACGGATCCGTCGGTATTCAACTTCCAGATCGACTTGGGCTGGGCACGCGTGGCCAGCCAGGATCCCGTTGCATGGTTTCGCCGGTATCCGGGTCGATTCCGGATGTGGCACATCAAGGACTTCGAAAACCTGAGCGCTGCGCAGGCGCGTCAAACGGACGCGTTTCGGAATCCCGGGGCGGCCTCTGGCGGTCGAGGGACAGGCGCCCCGCCCGCCTTGCAAGCGGGCCGTCCCGCACCCATTGGTGCAGGTGACATCGACTTCAAGCCAATTCTCGCTGCGTGGAAGGATGCAGGGCTGGAATACTTCTTCGTCGAGCAGGACGGCGCGGCGCAGTGGCCCGGTGGCTCCCTCGCGTCGATCGCGACGAGTTATCAAGCAGTCCGAAAGCTTGTGGTGGCGTGATGCAGACCCGCAGGCAGTTTCTCTCGACGACGTCGCTCGCAGCGGTGGGCGCCATCGGCCTTTCACGATCCGTCTTCTCGCTGGGCGGCCACACGCGAGACCTTCGCAGCGACGATGTCGTCGTCGAGACGAAGTACGGGAAGGTTCGCGGTGCGAGCGCCGCAGGCGTCAGCGTGTTCAAGGGAATTCCGTACGCGGGGCGAGTATCTGGCGACCGGCGCTTCCGCCGGCCCGCGCCGCTCGAGTCGTGGACCGGTGTGCGCGCCGCGCTCCAACTCGGGCCACCGTCGGTCCAGCCGGGCCGTCAGGCCTCTGCCACCGAGCCGGCGCCCGCGGAAGATTGTCTCGTCCTCAACGTGTGGACGCCTGGCGCCGACGCGCGCCGTCGTCCCGTCATGTTTTACAGCCACGGCGGCGGGTACGTAACCGGATCGGCCGGGAGCAGGGGGCAGGACGGCTCGAACCTCGCGCGCCACTTCGACGTCGTCGTTGTCGAGACCAATCATCGCCTCGGATTACTCGGCTTCCTCTATCTCGACGAGTTGGGTGGCGATGCGTATGCGGGATCGGGGAACAACGGCGTGCTGGACATCGTGGACGGCTTACGTTGGGTGCACGACAACATTGCGGCGTTCGGCGGTGATCCGAGCAACGTGATGATCTTCGGCGAGTCGGGCGGTGGGGGAAAGACGTCGGCCCTGTATGCGATGCCGAGTGCTGCGCCGTTCTTCAACAAGGCGTCGATCGAGAGCGGACCTGGCATTCACATGACCACGCGTGATGTCGCCGCCGAAACAACGGCGTTGCTGTTGAAGCGTGCGAACCTGGATCGCAGCAATTGGCGCGGGTTGTTGGAGCTCAGCACGGCCGACCTGCTGGCGCTCCAGACGCAGTGGCCGCCTGTTGCGCCCGATCAGACGCAGCGGCCGTCGCGAGCTGATGCAAGCGCGCGCACGTCCGCGGCGGGCGGCTTTGGACCCGTGGTCGATGGCGTAACGCTGCCACAACATCCGTTCGACCCGACCGCTCCGGCGATGTCGCGCGATAAACCGCTCATGGTTGGTTGGAACGAGGACGAGTACAACTTCTTCGCGTGGCAGCGTAAGGACACGAGCGGGTACGGTCTCGATCTCGCCGGATTGCGCGCGAAGCTGGAGCCGCGCTTCGGCGCGGACGTAGCGCGCATCATGGACACCTATCACAAGAGCCGACCCTCGGCGTCCCCGACCGACATCTTCGTCGACGTCCAATCGGTAACGATGATGGGCGTGGGCTCGATCGAGATCGCGCAGAAAAAAGCGCTGCAAGGCGGCGCACCGGCGTACCTCTACAACTTCGGGTACAAGTCGGAGTCCAAGATCCCCGGCACCGATTACCCGATGGGCACACCGCACGCCGCGGACATCGCCTTCAAGTTCAACAACGTCGAGTCACCGGGTCCATTTTCCGGCAGTCGGCCGGAGCGACTGGTAGCGTCGCACAACTTCGCCGAACTGTGGACCACGTTCGCGCGCACCGGACGTCCGGCCGCAGTGGGGCAACCGGCGTGGCCCGCCTATGACCTTACGCGACGCGCCGTGATGCGCATCGATACCGCCTGCGAAGTGATCGACGACAGACACAAGATCGAGCGCGAGATGTGGACGGCGCTCGGCTACATCCGTTGAATCGCGGCACGACCACAGGTCCATCGAAGGCGAGCGCGGGAAGAGTGATGGGGATGGCTTCGACGTCGGCGTTTGCAGGAGGCGACACGTACGCGCGTCTGCTCGCGCACGTCAGTACGCTCTACTACCTCGACGGCCGAACGCAGGCCGACATCGCGCAGAAGCTCCGAGTGTCGCGCGCCACGGTCGCGCGCCTGCTCTCAGCAGCCCGCGAAGCGGGAATCGCACGAATCGTCGTAAGCCCGCTGCGCGGGATGTTCGTCGCGCTCGAGACGGAACTCGAGGTACGGCTCGCGCTCCGCGAGGTTCGCATCGTTGCGTCGTCGCTCGACGGAACCCCCGACGCGACGCGCCGACAAATCGGCGTTGCTGCCGCGGCCGACCTCGCACGTTCGATGAGAGCCGGACAAACGGTAGGACTCGTGGGAACCGAGCTACTCGCGTCCATGGTCGACGCCGTCGTCAAAGCGGTCGACTCCGGCGTGCGCATCGTACAGGGTGTCGGCTGGGGGCACGCTCCATCTCC
>JBDTMO010000087.1:0-12286 GCA_039934235.1 bacterium
CGCGCGCCTCAATGTCTTCACGTCGACATCACCGATTCCTGGTCCGGGAGGATGTGGTCGGACCGAAGATACGGTGGTGCGCTGGCTGTGCGAAGAGGGCGGCTAAATCAGCAAATCCCTGCGGCGGAGAGGAACTTCGGAGTGCCCCTCGGCGTCGGGCTTGGACAACAGCGTCTGCACGATGTTGAGCCGGCCAGTCGCGAAACCGAATGCCGACCCCGCCATATAGACGCGCCAGATGCGGAACGTCCGTTCGTCGGTGAGCGCAATGGCTTCGTCGCGGTGGCGCATCAGGCGAGCGAGCCACGCACGCAAGGTGAGCGCGTAGTGCTCGCGCAGGCTCTCGACGTCGCGCGTCTCGAAACCGACACGCTCCGCGCCGGCGATCACGGCGCTCAATGGACCAAGCCTGCCGTCCGGAAAGACGTACTGGTCGAGAAAGGCGTCGCGTTTCCAGAGGCGCTTTTCCAGCCAGTCCCAGCGCGGCACGGGGCGAGCCGATGCAACGCTCACGATTCCGTGATTGAGCAGAAGGCCTCCCGGCCGCAGCGCGCGATAGAGGGCGTCGAAATATGTTGGCAGATGTTCGACGCCAACGTGCTCCACCATGCCGACGCTCGAGATCTTGTCGAAGGGCGGGATGCCATCGAGGTGGCGATAGTCACGAATCTCCACTCGGCAGCGATCGCTCAGGCCTTCTGCGGCGATCCGTTCCCGCGCCAGTTCGGCCTGTGCGTCGCTGAGCGTGATGCCCAGTGCGGTGACGCCGTAGTGGCGAGTCGCGTGCATGATGAGTGCGCCCCACCCGCAGCCGACGTCGAGCAGGCGGTCGCCAGGCCGCAACCGCAGCTTCTTGCAGATGATGTCCAGCTTCGCGAGCTGTGCGTCCTCGAGCTCTGCCTCCGCGTCGGCGCCGTCCGCGAAATAGGCGCACGAGTAGAGCATGCGCCGGTCGAGCCAGAGGGAATAGAAATCGTTGCCGACGTCGTAGTGATACCGAATGGCGGCGCGATCGCGCTCGGGCACATGCACCGCGCCCGTGCGCCCGACGGTATGCTCCGCGCGCAACTCGTGCACATTGGCGCCGGGCTCCTGGCGCGGTAACGCTCGCAGTTTACGGAACAGGGAAACAAGTGTAGCCGCAGATCTAAGGCGCTCGTTGATTCCGTCGCCCATCCACATGGCTTTCTCGACATCGCCCTCGATGTCGACGTCGCAGGAGAGCAGCCCCTCGATGAGGGAAAGCTCATTGGGCGGAAGCAGCATGCGGCGCAGTGCTCCGGCGCGATGCACGACGAAGGTGAACGGCGCCTCCCCACCGCTTGCCGGCTCGGTACTTCCATCCCAATACCGGATTGCAAAGGTCCGCGACCCGGGGGCGCCGAACAGTAAGGCACAGATGTCCATCGCGTGCGACAGGGCGCGGGCATTGTCGAACTGCGGCGCTCCATCCGACGAATACGTCGGGGGCATCCGCTCAGCGGAGTTCGCGTCGCCTCGCATGCGCGCGCGCGCGTCCGACCCCGCAGTAGACGTATTCCTCTCGCGTTTGGCCATATAGCGGATATCAGTCCCGTGTTGGAATGGTTCCCCCAGCGCTACGCAAACATCGCACTCGCAGGCGGAGAAATTCCAGACCTACTCCAACGGGAGCAGTGGCGGCGTTTCAGGAGGGGCTACTTCTCTGGCTCCTCCTGTGGCAGCCGGCCTGCGCGCTTGAGCGAATCACGGAGCAGTAGCTCGATCTGCGCGTTGAGCGAACGAAGGTCGTCGTTCGCCCAACGCTGCACCGCGTCGAGCAACGCCCGATCGATGCGAAGGAGAAATGGCTTCCGCTCGGCCACTGATCGCGCCGCCGCCTATCCGAAAATCGAGCCGGCGTTCACGACTGGCGAGGCCGCCCGTTCCGAGCACAGGACGACCAGGAGGTTGCTGACCATCTGCGCCTTTCGCTCTTCGTCGAGCACGACGATGCCCTTGTGCGACAGCATCTCGAGCGCATGCTCCACCATGCCAACTGCACCCTCGACGATCTTGGATCGGGCGGCGATGATCGCGCCGGCCTGCTGGCGCTGCAACATGGCCTGTGCGATTTCCGGGGAGTATGCGAGGTGCGAGATGCGCGCCTCAATGACCTCGACGCCCGCCTTGGCCAGGCGATCCTGAATGGCTTTCTGCAGCGAGTGCGACACCTCGGCGGTGTGCGTCGAGAGGGCTTCTTCGTCGTCGGCGTGCGAGTCGTAGGGATACGATTGCGCCACGGCACGCACCGCGGATTCACTCTGTACGGCGACGTACGTGATGTAGCTGTCGACCTCGAACAACGCCTCGGCGGTGTCGACCACCTTCCAGACGACGATCGCCGCGATCTCGATGGGATTGGCTCGGTTATCGTTGACCTTGAGCTTGGCGGTCTCGAAGTTTCGAACGCGCAGGGAGATCGGCTTTTTGGTGAGGAATGGATTCGCGAACCAGAATCCCTGCGTGCGTACGGTGCCTTTGTACTCGCCAAAGAGTTGCAACACCTTCGCTTCGCCGGGGTTCACGACGAAGAATCCTCCGGCACAGACCAGCGAGATGAGGAGCACCGCCATGGCGGCCACGCCCGTCATCGGTGATTGATTGCGCACACCGTAGGCGAGGCCGCCTGCGCTGGCCAGCACAGCAATCAGGACGAATGAGGCCGACGCCATTCCTGCCGACGCCTTGAACTCGATTTCCCGTAACATTGGATTTGAACGCTCCGTTGGAGTGATATCACTATGATATCACTGTACGGGGTTGTCAATGGTTGGTTTCGGACAAGGTGAGGCTGGGTTCAGCTGGTCAGCGCGAACACCTCCGGCCTGTCGACCGCACGCGCGAAGCAACGGCAACTGCAACTGCAACTGCAACTGCAACTGCAACTGCAACTGCAACTGCAACTGCCTATCACGGATTTCGCGGAAAAGCGCGGATAAAGCAAAGCGAAACACATCAATGTTGTATCCGCGTGTTACCGCGAAATCCGTGATAGGCAGTCGTTGTTGCTTTGCGGCTCATCGCCGCGGTGTGAGCCGGCCATACGCGACGCATAGAGGATCCCGACACGAGCGGTTGCTCGTGCGGGATGACAGTGTGGGATTGTGCTCCCCGCTTTAGCTCCCTGATCCTTCGCTTTGATCAGGACCACAGCCAACTCAACGAAAGCCATCATCATACAGTGTGGCGAGCTTGCCAATCGAGCCGCTGAAGTCACCAGTCCGCTCGGCCACCTGAAGCACCGCAAGAAAGTCCGGCGACATGTGTGGGCAGTTGGCCAGCGTTTCCGCGATTGGGCGATCACTGAGCGTTCGCTCGTCGATTGCATTGATGAAGCCCTGCACCGAGGGATCTGCCGATGCGTCGGCAGCAAGGCGGATGGCCCGACCAAGGGGAAGCCCTGCCTCGACTGCGGTCGTGAGCGCGCGAGCAAGACGAGCGCGCACAAGTGTGGGCTTGCGTCCAAAGCGGTTCGCGGCCGCAAAGACGATTGCTCCGCCAGCCACGATCCAGGCCGTCAGTCCGAGAAGTACCGTGACGACATACGCGGCCACGTGTCCGAAGAACAACAGCGAGAACGGCGCGATAACGGTTGCGCAGATGCCAGTGAAGAGCGGATAGGCCATCCGCTTGCGCACTCTGAGCATCATGCGGTGCTTGCTCGCGAAGAAATCAGCCAGGAGTCGCAGCGATTCTTCCAGGGTACCTGATTCGTCGCCGAGTGCGAGCAGTGCGCGCTCGAAACCCTCGAAGTGTGTGGCGCCTATCGCGACGAGTGATGCGACACTTTCGCCGCGACGCGTGCCGTGAAGCAACCACTGTCTCGCCGCCTCGATGTGCGGCGTTTCACGCGGGCCCATGGTCTCGAGAATCTTCGGGACCGTAAAGCCTGCCGACGCGCCGGCGCGCCACATCCGGTAGAACTCGGAGCGATGACGTCCATCGTCGAGGCGGCGCCACGCGGTGAGAAACGATTGCATGAGGGAGTCGTCAAGCAGCAGACATGTCTGCCGAAGATACCTTCGAAGAGCTCGCACTGCTCGTGCGGTCGCGCTACGCACTCGTGATGCTCGAGACGCGCGAGCCTGATCGTGCTGAAGCGGGCCTCGCTCGCATTGCCACCGACTTGAACCTGCCGTACGCGACGTGGAATCGCTCTCGCGGATTACGCCGAGGCGATCATCCGGGCGACCCAGCGCTCGAGCAGACGGAGGAGCCGGCGAAGGCACTCGCCCGCGTCCTCAAGGAAGGCGCCGGCATCTATCACTTCCGCAACTTGGGCGCGCACCTCGACGATCCGCTTGTGATCAGCCATGTGCTCGACGTCGTGGCGTTGTTCAACAACCGTCGAGGGGCCCTTGTGCTGACGGGACACGACTTGCGGCTGCCCGACGCATTGCGCGCGCACGCGACCGTACTGGAGCTTCCGCCGCCCTCGTTCGACGACTATCGCCGCCTGCTCGAACGTGTCGTGCGAGAGTATTCCGCCAAGATGCCGGTGCGAATGGAGATCGACCCCGCGGATCGCCTGCGCTTGATCAACAACCTCGCCGGCCTATCGATGCTCGAGGCCGAAAAGGTCGTGACGAAGATCATCGTGGAAGATGGTGTGTTGTCGACGCGAGACGTCGAGCGTGTGATTCTCGCGAAGCGGCAACTCGTCGAGCAGGATGGACTGCTCGAGTACTATCCCGTGAACTCCGGGCTCGAGCAGGTGGCTGGCCTGAGCGGCCTGAAAGCGTGGCTGCATCGCAGGCGTGCTGTCGTTGCCGACCCGCGTCGCGCCGAGGAATTCGGGCTCTCGTTTCCCAAGGGCGTGTTACTGCTTGGCGTGCCAGGTTGCGGCAAGAGTCTTTGCGCGAAGGCGGTGGCCTGTGAGTGGGGCTTGCCGTTGCTCAAACTCGACCCGGGCAATCTCTACGACAAATACATCGGGGACAGCGAGAAGAACTTCAAGCGCGCGATGCAGACGGCGGAGCGCATGGCGCCGATCGTCCTGTGGATCGACGAGCTCGAGAAGGCGTTCGCATCGGTCAATGGCGATTCTGACGGGGGCGTGTCGGGTCGCGTGTTCGGCAGCTTTCTCTCGTGGCTGCAGGACCGCAAGGGCGACGTGTTCGTCGTCGCAACATCGAATGACGTATCGAAGCTGCCGCCCGAGTTCATTCGCAAAGGCCGTTTCGACGAAATCTTCTTCGTCGATCTTCCGAAGTCACCCGCGCGCGAAGAGATCTTCCGCATTCACCTTGGCAAGCGTAAGCAGGACGGCAACGCGTTCGACTTGCCCGCACTTGCGCGAGCGACCGATGGATTCAGCGGCGCCGAAATCGAGGAGAGCATCGTCTCGGCACTGTATGCGGTGTTTGCGGAGGGCCGCGCGTTGACGACGGACGATCTCTTGGCCGAGGGGGCGAGGACGAGACCGTTGTCGCAGATCATGGCGGAGCGACTCGTGAAGCTGCGGCAGTGGGCTGCAGAGCGGACGGTGGCTGCGGAGTAAAGGCCATAACGGTGAACTGTGAACGGTGAACAGTGAACGGTGAACGGTGAACGGTAAAAGCGTTTACGGTTCACCCAGTACCGTTCACCGTTCACCGTTCACCGTTCACCGTTCACCGTTCACCGTTCTGCTACTCCGCCCCGTCAAAGAAGTCTACAACGCCTGTCTCCAACGAATATTCCGCGCCGACGACCAGAAGTCCGTCGTTGGTAATGAGGCGCTCCAATACTTCCGATCCGTTCCGCAGGTGATTGACCGAGGTGCGGATATTGGCACGCACCGCCTGCTTCACCAACGCCGCCTGGTCATGCCTGAGATCTGTGGCAAACAGCGTCTCGACGGACGGACGAACGCGATCGACGATGGACTGCAGGTTGCGCGACTTCTTGCTCGCGGGCTGCTGCAGCTCCTCGAGGGTGGCGAGAATTGCGCCGCATTGCGAGTGACCCAGTACCACGACGAGTCGAGTGCCGCACCGTTCGGCGGCGAACTCCACGCTGCCGACTTGTGATGGCGCGACGATGTTGCCGGCGACGCGAATGACGAACAGGTCTCCGAGCCCCTGATCGAAGACGATCTCCGCGGGAACGCGCGCATCGGAGCATCCAAGGATGATCGCGAAGGGATCGAGCGCCATGATCAGGTCGGCGCGACGCGTGTGACTGAGGTACTCGTCGGCACTGTTGACCGACGCGGCGAAGCGGAGGTTGCCCTCACGCAATCGTGCAAGTGCTTCGTGCGCTGGAATCATCGATGATGGATACGGTGGTTTGGTGTCGCTCTCGAAGGCGTGAGCACCACGGAATATGGAACGCCAGCAGCCGAACACGAAGGGGTCGCGTGGTGCCGAGGTGAACGGTGAACTGCCTCGTGAGACGTTGCGGCGATTCCGGAGGCATGAAGCTCGCATGAGGAGTGCCGCATCAGGCACGCATCAGTCCTGCAAGCTCACTCTCATGAGAGCGACTTCCATGCAAGCACGAGACATCATGACGGCGTCGCCGAGCGTCGGCGCGCCAAACGATTCACTCCGGAGCATTGCCCGCATCATGCGCGAGACCGACTGCGGCGCGGTTCCGATTGTCGACGCAGGATGTGTTGTCGGCATCGTCACCGACCGCGACCTCGTCATCCGCGCGTTGGCCGATGGGGCGGACAGCAGCATGCCGGTGAGCAAGTTCATCACGGCGAGCCCACACTGTGCGGGCCCGAACGACGACGTGCGCGTGGTGCAAGCCGTCATGGTGGAGAATCAGGTGCGTCGCGTGCCGATCGTCGATGCGAACGGACGCTGTCTTGGCATCGTGTCACAAGCAGATCTCGCTCGCGCCGCCCTGCGCGGCCAGCCGGTGAGCGAGCATGAGGTGGCGAGGGTGGTCGAACGCATTTCGGAACCTCCGCGGACGTCGTCGGAAAAACGTGCCGAGCAGGCCATGCGAGAGATGCGCTAGTTGCGCGAGGGTGGATGAAGAGCAGATCCCGACATTCGCTCCGCTCATGCGGGATGACAACGCACTCAGTCATCCCCGTGCGCGGGTGTTGACGCCGGCGCGCTGTGCGGCGTGGCGAGCGACCGCTTGAAACGCGTCAGCATGCGCTCGCGCCATTCCTCCATGATCTCATACACGGTGGGGATTACGACCAGCGTCAACACCGTCGACGCAATGACGCCACCAATCACCGCTCGGCCCAGCGGCGCACGGAAGTCCGCGCCTTCGCCATAGCCGATGGCGACTGGAATCATACCCGCAACAAGCGCAATCGTCGTCATCAGGATAGGACGCAGGCGAATGCGGCCCGCTTCGATGAGCGCCTCGCGCAGTGGCAAGCCGCGGTCCTTGTGAGACCATTTTGCGAAGTCGATCAGGAGGATCGCGTTCTTCGCGACGATCCCCATCAGCATCATCACGCCGATGAGGCTCATGATGTTCAGCGTATCGCGTAAGACGAGCAGCGCGACCACCACGCCGATGAGCGACAAGGGCAGCGATACGAGAATCGCGAGCGGATCCAGGAATGACCCGAACTGCACCACGAGGATGAGATACATCAGCATCACGGCGACGCCGAGCGCGGTGATGATGGCCGCGAACATCTGGTTCTGACTTTCCACCTGGCCGCCCTGATTGATGCGGTAGCCCGGCGGAAGCTGCACGAGTCCAACGCGGCGCGTGACCTCCTGCGCCACGTTGCCCACCGACGCACCAAGCACATTGGCGCCGATGGTGACCACGCGCTGTCGCTGGAAATGATCGATCTGTGCAGGCCCTGATTGCGGATCGATCGACGCGATCTGCGACAGCGGGACGAACCGCGCGCCTGCCGCGTTGCCGCCGTCGGGCGCAGCCACTGGCACGACGGGAATCGGCAACTGGCCGAGATCACTTGCCCTGCGCCGAGACTCGGGCGCAAGGCGAACGTGCACGTAGCGAGAGACGCCGAGTGGGTCGACCCACGTGCCTGCGTCGACACCGGCGAAGGCAAAGCGGAGCGCCGTGGCGAGTTGTCCGAGACTCACGCCAAGAGACGCGGCCATGCCGCGATTGACGTTGACGGCGAGTTCTGGCTTCTGTCCGCGGGTAGACAGGCCGACGTCCACCGCACCGGGAACACCGCGCACGGAATCGCCAATCTGCTCGGCCAATCGCGTCAGGACCGCGGCGTCTGGCCCTTGCAACTGCAGCTGCAACTGTTTCTGATTTCCGCCGAAGCCACCCGCCGCGAAGGTATACGCGGTTGCGCCGCCAAGCGTCGCGACCTCCTTGCGCACGATTCGCCCGAATGCGTCCTGGCTCACGTTGCGGTCGTGCTTGGGAACCAGACGCACATAGACGGTCGCGGCATCAGTCGCGCCAGAGCCGGCCGCGTTTCCCACAGTGGTATAGGTGTAAAGCACCTCACGGTGCGCGCGAACAATGCGCCCCACCTCTTCGGCCTTGAGCGTGGTGTATTGCAGGCTCGACCCAGGTGGTGCCTCGATCGCCACGTTCAACTCCGCGTTGTCGCTGAGCGGCGAAAAGCCGAAGCCACCGAATGCCACCTGAAGTGCGACGGACGCCACGAGCGTCGTAAACGCGATGCCGATCATCCACCAGCGATGATCGAGTGCCCAGCCAATCAAGCGGGTGTAGCGGTCTGCCTGGCGATCGAACCACGCATTGAAGTGATCGAGCGCGCGCGTAATCCAGCGTCGCTTTTCCACCGGCAGATGCGGATCGGCCCAATACGCCGACAGCATCGGGTCCAGGGAGAACGACACGAAGAGCGACACGAGCACGGCGCTCGCAATCGTGAGTGCGAAGGGCTTGAACAGTTGGCCTGCGATGCCCGGCATGAATCCGACTGGCACGAACACGGCGACGATCGAGAATGTCGTCGCGGTCACAGCGAGTCCGATTTCGTCGGTGCCCTCGTGTGACGCCGTAAAGTGATCTTTCCCCATCTCCACGTGGCGCACGATGTTCTCGCGCACCACAATCGCGTCGTCGATGAGAATACCGATCGCGAGCGACAGCCCCATGAGCGACATCACGTTCAGCGTGAAGCCGAAGATGAGCAACGGCACGAACGCCGCGAGCACCGACACCGGGAGCGCGAGTCCCGTAATCACCGTGGAACGCCACGAGTTCAGGAATAGAAAGACAACGAGCACCGTGAGCAGTGCGCCTTCGATGAGCGTCTCTTCGACGTTCCGCACAGAATTCTTGACGCGAACGCCCGCGTCGCGCACGAACACGAGCTCCGCGCCTGCGGGGAGTGTCTTCCGCAACTCGGCGATGCGAGCGCCCACGGCGGCGCTCACTGCCGTGGTGCTGTTCTCCTTTCCCTTGACGACGTCCAGGCCGATTGCCGCCGCACCATTGTAGAGCGCAGACGACGACGCCTCTGCCACGCCCGCCTCCGCCTAAGCGAGCTCACCAAGCCGCACGAGCTGCGAACCACGCTGCGCGACGATGATCTGCTCGAATTCGTCTGGTTGCTCCAACCGGCCGGAGAGACGGATGGTCCGTTGGTCGAGATCCGACGACAGGCGGCCGACCGGCGCCGCAAGATTCTGCGCGCGCACAGCGGACACGACTTGATCGATCCCGATGCCCGCGGCGGCGAGCGCACCGGGCTGGACGTTGAGGTTGAGCTGTGCGCTGTCGCCACCGACGACGTTCACCTGGGCCACGCCCGGAATGGATCGCAGCTCGCCGGCGATGGTCTGGTCGGCCAGCTGGCTGAGTTGCGCAACGGTCAGCGTGCTCGACGTGAGCGCGAGGGAGATGATCGGCAGTGCGGCCGGATCGAACCGGCGAATGGCGGGCTCGATGATCTCCTGCGGCAACTGGCCGCGCACGGCGGAAATGGCGTCGCGTACGTCCTGCGTCGCCTGATCGACGTTCTTGGAAAACGCGAACTGAATGACGATCTGGGCAAAACCGTCTGTCGACGTGGAGTTGAGCTTTTCGACGCCACTGATGCCCGAGAACTTGTCCTCGAGCCTGGTGACAACCTCGCGTTCGACGACGTCCGGTGAGGCGCCCGGGTACGCGACGCCGATGAACACGATGGGCTGCTCGAAGTCGGGGAACTCGTCCGTATCGAGCTTCATCAGCGAAACCAGGCCGAACACCACCAAGGCCAGCATCGTCACGATCGTGATGATCGGCCGTCTTATCGCGAAATCAGAAATGAACATGTGTGACCGGAAGAACCCGCTTCTGGAAGTGCCTTCTCGTGGCCAATGCAACTTATACGCGCAGTGTGGCTGCGACCGCTCAAAAAGGTTCGCGCCAACGAACCATAGGGTCGTTGGCGCGACGAGAATTATGTCGAACGGCGAGTCAATGCGCGACGATCGGGATGCGTGAAGCTCCCTCGCGCGCTCGGCTCGTCATTTCACCTTGGCGTCCTTCGACGACACTTCGTTGCCGTTCACCAGCACGTGCAGCGTGTATTTGCCCGGTGCGAATCCGCCTGGCTTCGAGATGAAGAATACGGTGCTCGCATCACCACTCGTCGAGACGGCATCCGTCCTTTCGTCGACCACGGTTCCGTCCTCGAACGTCCAGCGTCCCACGATCGGCGTATTGGTCGCGGTGCCAGTCGTTTGCACGGCAGCATAGATCGTGTCGGTCGGCGCAAAGTCGTCAGTCCTGTCGACGATCTTCTTCGTACTGTCGATGTGCTTGCCCAAGTCGACGTCTCGCACCGACAGATTGTTCATCGGCAGTGCGGCCGTTCCGGCGGCGGAGTCGACAGTCTCGTGGTCTGACTTGTTACAGGCGGACAGGTTGAACGCGACGACAACGGCAAGCGCGACGCGCGCCAACGGTGTGTTCAGAGTGTGCTTCATGTGCAGTACCTCAGTTCGGCGTGAACAGATCCAACGTGCGCAAGACTTCTGCGATCCATCGTGTGCGGGGCAGGTACCGTGCCCCTCGGGGCGCATAAGCGCGGACTGGCCACTTCGTTTACGCCCATCGCACGATCTCGGCTGTGTCATGCCGATTTACCGGGCGCACGGCGGCAATAGTGTGATGCGCGTCACCGAATCATCAGCGCTAACAGCGCGCGTCACCAGGCTCTTCGCGACCAGCGACCAGCCTGGTTCGATCCGCTGGCTCCCGTCACCGTCACTTGCACGCGAACCCACTCGCTCACGCGCGACGCATTGTTGTGTTCGCAGCCGACCTCGTACATTGATCGTCCGGATCAGCCTCGACGCCTCGCTCATCCTGCCATCGACCGTAATGACCACCGGCATCATCATCCTGTATTGCATTGCGACTGTGGTCGCGATTGCGTCGCAGCGCTTTCGTATTCCGCATACGGTGGCGCTGCTTCTCGTGGGCATCGGACTCGGCGCGACGCATCTTGTCCCGCTGCCGCACCTCACGAAGGAATTGCTCTTCACGATCTTCCTTCCCGGCTTGCTCTTCGAGGCCGCGTATCATCTCGAAGTCGGCGAGCTGCGCGAAAACGCGTGGACCATCAGTGTGCTGGCAATCCCGGGTGTCGTCGCAGCCATCGCACTCACCGCAGTGCTCGTCATGGCCGGCAATAGACTGGGCGTGGGCGCCACGACCGTGGACTGGACCACGGCATTCCTGTTTGGCGGTGTCATCGCCGCAACGGACCCCGTCGCCGTCACTGCCCTGTTTCGGCAACTCGGCGCAACGCGGCGGCTGCACGTGCTCGTCGAAAGCGAAAGCCTGTTCAACGACGGCACGTCGATCGTCTTCCTGACGTTGATGCTCGCCTACTTCGCTGGCAATGCACCAACCGGCGGTTCGCTGGCCATGAGCTTTTTACGGATCACCGCGGGTGGAGCGGTGATCGGTGCGGTGCTCGGGTGGGGCGTGTCCCATATCCGCACGCGTGTGGACGACGCGGCGATTGAAATTACGGTGACGACGATCGCGGCCTATGGATCGTTCGTCGCCGCCGAGTATTGGCATTGCTCCGGCGTCATTGCGACGGTGGTAGCTGGCGTTGTGTGCGGACACTCCGGCCGTCATCACACCATGACGGCGTCGAGCCGAGAGGCAATCAAGGGATTTTGGGAGTGGCTGGCCTTTGCCCTCAATTCCGCCGTGTTCATCCTGCTGGGCGCCGAGGTGTCGCCCTCCGTGCTGGCGAGCGAATGGCGACTCGTGCTGGTGGCCGCACTGGCTGCGCTCGGCGCGCGCGCCATCGTGGTTGGAGCAACCGGTGTCGCACTCGCGGGAACGCGCGAGCGCGTCCCCGCGCGATGGCTGCCCGTGCTTGCGTGGGGTG
>JBDTMO010000088.1:0-12187 GCA_039934235.1 bacterium
CGCGCACCTCGACCGGCCGTCGCGCAATCACTGGCAGAACCTCTACTGGACGCTCTCCCCCGTCCCACTCGGCCCGATTCCCGTGAGCGCCCCCCGCTGGGCCCTCGAGGGATACGCGACCTACGTTGAAGGACGCGTGACCGGTTCCGGTCGCCCAAACCACGCGTGGCGTGCCGCGGTGCTTCGGCAGTTCGCGCTCGAGGGACGCCTGCCGGGCTACGGCGCACTCAGCGCCACCGGGCCGTGGCAAACGAGCAACTTTGCGTATCTCGCCGGATCCGCGTTCTTCGACTGGCTGGCAAGGCGATCCGGTGACTCGAGCGTCACGGCACTATGGCGGCGCATGACGGCGAAGACTGTCCGCTCATTCGATGAGTCGTTCTCTGGCGTCTACGGCGATCCGCCGGCGACGCTGTACCAACGATTCGTCGCCGAGCTGACCGCTGACGCCCTCGCATTCGAGCGCACGCTCAATCGGGATGCGATGGTTTCCGGCACCCTGGTCCAGCGGCTGATCCGCAATACGGGCGACCCCGCCATTTCGCCCGACGGCCGCTACGTCGCACTGGTAATCCGCCACGTCACGTTACCCAGCGAGTTGGTGGTTTGGGGCACGGCCGACGAGCCGGACACGCTTGCCTCCCTGCGCAGCGCGTACGTGCTCAAACGCGATCCGGACGACGTCCCCGACCGCAATTTCTATCCGCTACCGAAACGCACCATCATCTCGCTCGTTGCCAACGATGGTGCGCCGTTTGAGTCGCCCCGATGGATGGCTGACAACAAGCGCCTGCTCGTCACCCGGCGCATGCCAATGAGCGACGGTACGCTACGCTCCGATCTTTTCGTCTGGAGCGCGGAGAACGGCGCCCTGCGCCGAATCACGAGCGGTGCTGCGGTGCGCGATGCCGACCCGTCCGCCGATAGTCGATGGGCCGCCGCTGTTCGCTGCGACCGCGGGTGGTGCGATCTGGTGCGCGTCGACCTCGCAACCGGAGCCGTTCGCGTTCTCGCCCCGGGAAGCGAAGCGCGCAACTACTATCGCCCACGGGTCTCGAAACGGACCTCAGAGATCGTTGTCGCCGAGCAATCTGGAGACCGTTGGCGCATCGTTCGGATGTCCGCGGACGGCGGCAGCCGTCGGTATGCAGACCCCGACGATGGTGCGACGCGCTATGACGCCACGTTCGAGGCGGACGGGCGCACCATCGTCACCACGTCCGAAGCGGGAGGAGTGGCGAACATCGAGCGGCTCGACCCGGGCGATCTGCACGCCAGTCGTCTCACTGCGGTTACGGGGGCAGCGGTATCCGCGGACGTCGCACCCGATGGCACGCTTTGGTTCCTCTCCTTGCAAGCCGGCGGATATGACCTGCGCCGGCTTCGCCCGGATAGCGCGTTGATCCGCCGGGCCCAGAATGCCTCCGCACCGTTTCGTCTCGGCCTGGTTGACTCACTCTCGCCCATCCTTCCGCCGCGAGACATTCCTGCGGCCTCCGACTCCAGTCGTCGGCCGTCGCAGTCCAGCGTGAGCGACGAACGCCCCTATGGCATGGGGCCGTCCCGATTCCGCTACGTGCCCGGCGCGACGACTGGTATCGGCGGCAGTTCGGTGCTGCTCGGGATCGTAAGGAGTGACCCGGTAGGCCGGTTCGGTATCTCCGTACTCGGTGCGGTGGGAGCCGGCTCGCTACCCGCAGGAATCGGGTTGACCGCCACGTCACGCACGAGTCGCACTGAGCGCACGCTCAGTTTGTGGAGTTCGCACGACGGACCGTCGGCGCGCTATGCCCCGGCGTTCGACGAAGGTCTCGACCTCACGCGGTCCGGCGGCGCCTTCCGCGTCCAGCGCGAAAATATTTTCGATGGCGGCGAGATGGTCGGATCGCTGGCGGTGTTGGCCGAGCGCCAGCATTCGCTGGCGTTCAGCTCGTTCACGAGGGGAGCGGCGATCGGGGCGTTCAGCGTAGTGGGACGGCAACGCGACGAGGAGTTGCGCTATCAAGAGCAGTTCTCTGTCATCGGCGAAAGGGGAAACAACGATCTCGGCGGCTACAGCAGGCAGCGGAGCGCGTTCTTCTTTGGTGTCGGTGCCGGCAGTCGGCCCATGACAACCCTCCGGCTTGGATATGGCACGGTCGGCGGCAACCACGGCAGTGACCGCGAGCGGTATGTGATTGGTGGATTCTCGTCGCCCCTAATCGATCCGCTCCTCGACGGCCGCCGTGTTGACGCACCTGCATATCCCGTCGCCAGCTCGACGTCCACTTCTTTCAGCTCGTTCCGCGTCGGTATCCCGCTGCCCCCGGTCGAGCTCTTCTACGCTGGAGCGAGCCCGGATCTATTCCGGACGTTGCTCCGTACGTACGGCGTTGAGTTCCGGCAGCGAGTGGCCGCGGTGCCCGCGCTGGGCACACCGGACGTCGATGTGCTGACCGGGTTCGCGCGCGCGCTCGACGCGCCGGTTACCAAGGAGTGGAGATACTACGTCACGCTCGCAGTCAGGCCTTGAGGATCGTGGCCGTCAAACGCCACTGGCCAGCACGCTCTTCATCATGGCGAGCGCTACCGCGGTTGACTGCGGCAAACCAGTTTGCATCTGATGGAGACAAACCGTTGTCGTCCGCTCTATATTAGTCGCCCCCCAAACATGCACGTACTCCAGTACCTTTCCCTGCTTCGCCGTGTTGAAGACCGGCAAACGCTCGCGCGGACTCCCTTTTTCTGCGCGCCCTTCAGGAGGACACAGATGACGCTTCACCGTGCCTCACGGTACACCATTGCTCTCGCGCTGCTCGGGATGGTACCGGCAGTAGCCGGCGCACAGGCTTTCGGCTTGAACGAAATCGGAAGCTGCGCGCTCGCTCGCGGATTCGCCGTTACGGGTGCAGTCTGCGACGACCCGTCAACGATTTACTGGAATCCTGGCGCCATGCCCAAGAAGAATGGGCTCTCCTTTCTCGGCGGCGCAGCGATCATCAAGCTCGACGGAACGTTCATTCGCGACACCTCGTTCCGCGCCTACACGTCAGAAGCGCCGACGGCGGCTGTGCCTCACGTATTCTTGAACTATCGCTCAGGCAAAGCTGCGTTGGGCGTCGGTCTTTACGTGCCGTACGGCCTGACATCGCAGTGGAGCGACAACTTTCCTGGCCGCTTCTCGGCAAAGAAGGCGTCGCTGCAGACGGTGTATGTCCAGCCCAACTTCTCGTACCAGGTGACGGATAACTGGTCAATTGGGGGTGGGCCGGTTATCGGCCACTCGACTGTTGAGTTGGTCCAGGCGATCGATCTCTCCACGACGCCAACGTCGGCCGGTGGCCCAACGTTCGGGAACCTCGGTATCCCGAAGTACACAGAGTTTGGACGGGCCACGCTGAAGGGATCGGCGATGGCGTACGGCTTCAACCTCGGTATTCACGGCAAGATCAACAAGAATTGGGAACTGGGAATTCGAGGCCTTTCGCAGGTCTCCTTCAGCTACGATGATGCCGACGCGACGTTTGCCCAGTCGATCACGGGCTTGACCTTGGCGGCTGGCAATCCGCTTGGCGCTCCGGCGGGAACTCCCGTCGACGCGCTCGTTGCGTCGCAGTTCACGACGGGGTTGCTGGTGCCCCAGAAGGTGAAGACCGCCATCCGGCATCCGGCTCAGCTTCAGATTGGCGTTGGGTACACGGGCATCGAGAACATGACCTTTTCGATGGACTATGCCTACGTCGGGTGGAAGTCCTTCAATCAGCTCCCGGTCGATTTTCAGGGCGCAGCGCCCGACAAGCTCCTCCAGGAAGACTACAACAACACGTCGTCCATCCGGTTCGGGGTGGAACAGCGGAATGCAGGTGGGTCGGCGCTGCGGGCTGGTTTCGCCGCGGCGGCATCCGCCGCTCCGCCGGAGACCGTGACACCGCTGCTTCCCGAGATGGATCGTGAGCTCGCGATGATTGGCGGGTACCTGCCGCTTGGCGGCAGCGGGTTCGGGATTGATGCGGCTCTGTCACACATCTTTACGCAGGGCGCGCGCGGGCGCATCGACGAGCGGGGTGTCGGCTCGACGACGACTCAGGCGTTGGCGCTGAGCAGTGGCGCCTACAGGCTGAGCGCGAACATCGCGTCGTTCAGCCTCAAATACTCCTTCTAACCCACGCCCGGAGAAATCAGGATGTATCGACTGAATCATCTCACCCGCGTGGCGGCGGCTGTGGCCCTTGTGGCCCTCTCCGCGTGCGGGGACAAAGCGACGTTGTTCGGCCCTCCTACGCCTTCCGGCGGGAGTCTTTTTACCAGCTACGTGGCCATCGGCAACAGCATCACGGCTGGGTATCAGAGCGCCGGTATCAATGACTCGACCCAGCGCCAGAGTTACGCGCGCCTGCTCGCGAACCAGATGGGGACCCAGTATCACTACGCGTCGCTGAATAGCCCGGGCTGCCCGCCGCCCATTGCGAACGGGCTGACTGGGGCGCTGCTCTCGACCGCCACACCGTGCGCGCTCCGCGCCACGTCGTCGGTCACGGATATCTTGAATAACGTTGCGGTGCCAGGCGCGCGTGTGTTGGACCCAACGTCCGCCTCCACCGTGGCGTCCAATGCCCTCACGACGTTCATCCTGGGCGGAAAGACTCAGGTGGCACGGGCGCTGGATGCCAATCCGACATTTGCGACCATCTGGATCGGCAACAATGATGTCCTGACGGCGGGGCTGAGCGGCATCATTGTCCCGCAGGCGGCGCTGGGGCAGGCCGGCATCATCAGCACGCAGGCGCAGTTCCAGTCGAGCTACGACGCAATGATCGCGCAGTTGCTCGCTGGCGCTCCGGGCATTCGGGGAGTCTTGATTGGGGTGGCTCAGGTATCCAACCTGCCCTCCATGACCTCCGGCGCACTCATCGCCTCGTCAGCCGCCATCCAGGGCGGCCTGAATGCCGCTGCGGGCGTGCCAGTGACCATCCTCCCGAATTGCACGGGTTCCACCTCGCTGATCGATGTGCCGCAGCTCCTGCTCCAGATCAGGAGCGGCGTACACCCACCGGTCATCGCCTGCGACAAGACTGGTCTGCCGTTCCCGCTTGGCGACATCTTCGTGCTCGATCCGGCGGAGCAGGCCACGCTGACAGCGACGATTACCGGCTACAACTCGTACATCGCCAGCAAGGCGGCGACGATCGGCTTCGCGTACTACGATCCGAATGTGCTGTTCGCGGCCAAGCGCGCCAGTGGTGAGATTCCGCCGTTCCTCAACCTGACGAGCACGACGGCAACGTACGGAAACCTGATTTCGCTGGATGGCGTGCACCCGTCCGCTGCGGCGCACGTACTCATCGCCAACGGGATCATTGGGGTGATCAACAACGCGTATGGGACCCACCTGTCGCTCGTTCCATAAGCTCGCTGTCGATCAGGAGTGGTAGAAGCGGGGGCGACGAAAGTCGCCCCCGCTTTCCTTTTGTGTACTCCGAATTGGGCGGGGGAACTGGCAACGCGCGCAGGGGAAATCGAGCCTACTGTCAAGAAAGTTAACTGCGTTCAAGTAGGCCAATGTGGAAAAGATCCCGCGCTTGAGCGGCGTTTGCGCACCAATGTGCTTCCGGAGAAAGGGGATTCGTTGGCGCGAGAATCGAATGCTGTCTCCTCAGGATTTCCACAAAACGCTCTCCCGCCGGCCAGGGCGTCGAGCGGTCTTCCGGCGACTTTCGGTGGTGCGCGGCCTATGGCGCCTTGGAGAGGCGTGAAAGCAACGGTGAAATGCGCGCGCCATTATGGCATTGTCGCTGGCGAGACACTTGGACGGCAGAATTGTATGGGTTTCAACAATGTCATGCTCTCCCGAGCAGAGTCCGTATCCACTGCCGAGTTTGCGACTTTTGCGGAGTGGCTCGCTCTGCGAGACGGAAGTTCCCTCGGAAAGGTGAGGCGGTGTCGCTTCCGTCTGTACAAGGCATTGAGCTACTGGTTATCCTCGTTGTCAGCTGCCGTGACATTAATGTGATATCATTGTAACTTGCCTGCCAATAATAACTTGGCGTGTATCTTATAAACCACATTATATGCATTAATACCCATGTGCATCCGCGAATGGTACGGGCCGCTTCAAGCAGGCTTGGTTGTCGTGATCGTGCCTAGTGAAGCCCAAACGCAACCGACAATTCTTCACCGGGGCTCACGGTAGCTCCTTGCGCGTTGTTGTTTTCGAACCGCTGATCACGGCGGGCCGCTCCACCGTAGGCGGCTACTATGTCCATGTGCGCCGAATCGGCAGTCGCGATCTTTGGAATTGCCGAGGCTCAGGCTACGACGCTCTTTTGGAGGTGCGCGGCGATGCGATCAATGGGGAGGGACACGTCTACCACACCCGCCGCTACGGCCTCTCTCGGCATGCCAATCAGCGACGCGGCCTCTTAATGCACGATGACGTACCCGCCACGCTCTCGCACGCGATAGAGCCCAAATACTCCGTCACTTCCCATTCCAGTCAGAATGACCGCTACCCGTGGTGCGCCAAGAGCTTCCGCGGCTGACTCGAATGGCACGCTGCCAGACGGCTTGAGCCCGTTTACCGTGGGCCCTGAAAGCGTTTGGGTTCGTCAATTTGCGGTGATTCCGAGATGGGCAGCGTTCGGCGCGATGTAGACGACGCCAGGCTCCCATGATTCCGCCGCCGCGAGTCATCGATGGTGAGGACGCGCGACCCCTTCAAGCGATCGACCACTTCGATTGTCGTGCCGAGTTGAGGACGTACGGAGTGCGGCTAACGGTGTCGGAGTATCGGCATCATGCCCGTTGGCGTTTGGCCCGCCCTCAACTGTTAGCGGTAGGGTCCGCCGCCCGAAGACGACGGGCCTGCGGGACGACCGCCACTCCCGCGCCGTGGGCCGCCACCGTCTCGCCGCCGTCCTGCACCGGAATCGGATGCTGGTCCGGCCGACGTTCGCTCTCCACCGCGTGGAGCCGCAGGTCGCGGTGGGCGTGCACTACCACTTGATGCGTTACGCGTGCCACTTCCATGACTGGCGGACGCGGCAGCGCCGCCACCGTGCGCCGCGCGACGCTCTGCCTTCTCCTTGGCGCGTTTCCGTTCCTCCGCCTTTCGCGCGCGAATTCCGGCGATACGCTCGGCAATGGGCACTTCGAAGCGCTGCTTTGGCTTGCTTGCGTAATCGAAGCCGCTAACTAGCACGCGTGGCAGACGCTTGCTGATGGCGCGCTCAATGGCTGAGAGGTCGGACTCTTCTTCTGGCGAGACAAAGGTGAAGGCATCGCCCGTTGCGTCGGCACGTGCGGTGCGGCCAACGCGGTGGATGTAGTCCTCCGGTACATGCGGAACGTCGAAATTGACGACGTGCT
Source organism: bacterium (assembly GCA_039934235.1). Lineage (GTDB taxonomy): Bacteria > Gemmatimonadota > Gemmatimonadetes > Gemmatimonadales > Gemmatimonadaceae > AG11. The sequence continues at coordinate 7,345 of JBDTMO010000088.1, forward strand.
CGAGTTGCTCGACGTCGATGCCGCGCGCTACGATGTCCGTGGCCACGAGGCAGCGGTATCGTCCGGTCTTGAATCCATCGAGAGCCTCCGTGCGCTGCGCCTGCGAGCGATTGCCATGAATCTTTGCGTTCGGAATGCCCTCGGTGACGAGATAGTCTGCCAGACGATTCGCGCGGTGCTTGGTGCGCGTAAAGACGATGACGTTCCCGATGTCTCCGCGACGCATCAACTCCACGAACAGCGCGGGCTTGAGCTCCTCGCGCACTGCGTAGACCGCTTGTCGAATGCCGATGGCGGGCGTCGACTTCCGTTCCAGATTGATTGTCGCCGGATTGTGAAGCAACTCGCGCGTCAGCGACACGATGGGTGCAGGCATCGTCGCGGAGAAGAACAATGTCTGACGCTTGGCCGGCAGATGCTTCAGGACGCGCTTGATGTCCGGGAGAAACCCCATGTCGAGCATGCGGTCGGCTTCGTCGAGCACGAGGACCTCGAGGCCGCTGAGCTTGGCGTAGGGATGCTTGAAGTGGTCGAGTAATCGGCCTGGCGTGGCAATAATGACGTCGACCCCGCTTCGGAATGCATGTTCCTGCGGACCCATACCCACCCCGCCGAACACCGCGGCTCCCGAGAGCGGCGTGTGCACGGCGAGCTGCTTCAGGTGCTCCTCGATTTGTGCGGCGAGCTCGCGGGTGGGCGTAAGGACGAGTGCGCGCGTGGTGCCGCGCGGCTTGCCCATCAGCCGGTGGAGGACCGGCAGCAGGAACGCGGCCGTCTTGCCGCTCCCCGTCATCGCGCAGGCGAGCAGGTCCCTTCCCTCGAGCGCCGGCGGGATCGCCTGCTCCTGGATGGGTGTCGCGCGCGTGAAGCCCAGCTCCTTCGTGCCACGGAGCAGGTCGGGGTGCAGCTTGAATCCGGCGAAAGGCATTCTTCGAACCAGTAAACGTGAAAGGTGAACCGTGAAGGGTAATCACAAACCACGGACCACGTCACCGTTGACCTCGGAAACCCAACCCTCCGCACGTACACTGTGTCTAGGAGGTGCAATGCCCGACACCCACCAGACGGCATCGGCGAGAACCAGAGCGTCGTGACTGATAAGCAACTCGTAGCTCGATGTCTTGCCGGCGACCGATCGGCGGAGCGTGCGCTGTATGACGCGCACGTGGACCGCGTTTTTCGACTCGCATATCGGCTCGCCGGCGATGCTGACCTGGCGCAGGACTTCACACAGGAGACGTTCATTCGTGCCTTCGACCGGCTGTCGCAGTATCGCGGTGATGCGTCGCTCGCGACGTGGTTGCACACCATCGCAACGAGCGTGTCGTTGAACGGCATGCGCTCGGTGACGCGGCTGCGGAATCGCTCGACGCCCATCGATGACGTCCCCGAATTGCCGGCCACACAGCGGAATGTTGCGCCGCACGATCTCCGCGAACGACTGCACGCCTCGATCGACGCCCTCTCCGTCAAGCTCCGGCCGGTGTTCGTCATGCACGACGTGGAAGGCTATACGCACGAAGAAATCGGGAACACGCTCGGCATCCCGGTCGGTACGTCCAAGGCACGCTTGTTCGACGCACGCGCCAAGCTGCGCGCGGCGCTTGAAATCTTTGTTGGAGATAGAATCGCATGAACGACGACGAATTCGACGAACTGCTGCGTGATGCGGCGGCAACGTATAACCCGCCGATCGACGCGCCGCGCGAACTGATGTGGGACGCGATCGCCCGCGCCCGCGCCGCGAACGCCGTTACGCCGATCATTCCAATCGCCGCAGCGCGCTCTTCGCGACGGTGGCTCACCGCGGCGGCTGGCATTGCCGCCATCCTGCTTGTCGGAATCGCAATTGGTCGAGCGTCGCTCGGGGTGCGCGCTGGCGGTGAGATGACGGCGACCCCGGGTCAGACCGCAACGACCACAGACCAGGGCGCGCGGGCACACGATTCAGTGGAGCGTGCAGTCGCCGTGCGACCGACGAACGGCGCCGCGACCGCAGAAGTGGCATCAAGCGCCCCTGAACGACGACTCGGCGCGACGCCGCATCAGATGCGGATCGCTGCGCTGCGCAGTAATCGTCGCGACGCCGCAAGCGCCGCTGGTGATCTGTCGAACGACGCGAGCGCGTATCGCCTGGCGGTTGTCGAGCATCTCACGCGCACTGAAGTGTTGCTCACGAGCTTCCGCGCGGAAGCGCAGTCTCCCAACAGCGCCAAGCTCGATGCGCAGTTCGCAACCCTCTCGCGCGAACTGCTCGGCACCACTCGCCTGTTGCTCGGCGCTCGGCGTGGCGAGGATCCAGCGATTACGCGGCTGCTTCAGGATCTGGAATTTGTTCTCATGCAACTCTCGCAGTACGCCAACGACGGCCGGCGCATCGATCTCGATGCGATCAACCAGTCGCTCGACAAGCGAAACGTCATTCCGAAGCTTCGTTCCACCATTCCTGCCGGCGTCTCTGCGTCGGCTGGCACCTGAGCCTATAGATCATGCGCACATTGACACTGCTCGCGTCCCTTCTGGTCGCCGCCGCCACGACGATCGGCGCGCAGCCCACTCCCGCTGCCTTCGCCTACTCTGTCGATGCGGGTCGGGCGCCGACGTGGCCAGCGTACAAAACGGCGCAGCCGATCGATACGCCAGACTCGCTCTATCGCGCAGCACGTGCGGCGCTCACCGATGGCGACTTCAAGCGGGCGGCGACGTTGTTCGCGACGGTCGCGGACAAATACCCCGACTCGGAATTCGCACCCGACGCGCTCTACTGGCGCGCGTATGCCCTGTCCAAGAGCGGCACCAGCCGCGAACTCGAGATGGCCGTGGCAACGTTGGACCGGCAGGCGATTCGCTATCCAAAAGCGGGAACGCTGAATGATGGCAAGCAACTGCGCGCCAGCATTCGCTCCGAGCAGGCAAGGCGCGGGAACGGCGAGGCCGGTCTCGAGATTTACGATGGCGGCAAGACGCTGCGCAACGAAACGCGATGCCCGACTGCGGACGACGACGTTAAGCTCACGGCGCTCTCGGGAATCATCCAGCTCGATCCGGACCAGGTGCTTCCGGTGTTGCAGAAGCTCCTCGAGCGAAAGGACGAATGCTCGATTCCGCTGCGCAAGCGCGCGGTGAACATGGTTGCGCAAACCAAGGAAGAGGAGCGCGCCGACATCCTGCTGCGCGTCGCCAGCACGGATCCGAGCCCCGAAGTCCGTCGCGAAGCCGTCCAGTGGTTGTCGTCCGTCAATACGGAACGCGCGGCGAAGGCGCTTGATTCAATTCTGTTCAATGCGGTGGACGCGGACACGCGTGATCGCGCCCTCAGCGCACTCTCACAGCACAAGAGCCCTTCCGCTCGTGCGTCGCTGCGTCGTTTCGCCGAGCAGACCAGGATTCCAACAGAGCTGCGTGTCCGCGCCGTTTACTACCTCTCGCAGGCGCGCAGAACCGGCTCCATCGACGAGAGCGAGTTCTTGAAAGCGCTCTTCAGCAAGACTGCAAGCCCCGAACTGCGTGAAGCAATCATCCAGGGCATCGCCAATCAACGCACGGCAGATCGTACCCCGTGGCTGCTTGGCATCGCGCGCGACAAGAATCTTGAGATTGAGACCCGGAAGCGTGCGCTGTACTACGCGGGCCAGACGCCGTGCTGCTCGTCAATGGGTCAGACCCCGCGCGCTGATGTGGAGGGGAAAGGAGCCACGGTGCCTATGTACGGATTGGAATTGAAAGAACTGCTTCCGATGTATGAAGAATTCAACGGACAGCAGGAGATGCAGGAGCAGATGCTGTATGTCTACGCGCAACGTCGCGAGACAGAGGTGACGGACAAGCTGCTTCAAATCGCGAAGTCGGAGAAGAATCCCGAGCTGAGAAAGAAGACGATCTCGTGGTTGAGCCAACGGAAAGACCCGCGTGTAAAGCAATTCCTTCTCGACTTGATCAACCAGTAGGTGAGCATCATGCGCGCGACGATGCGGGTTTCCGCCGTGATCCTTGTTGTCCCAACACTGCTGACTGCCCAGCGCAGTGTTGGCGAGCGGCTCCGCGCCGCAGGAACGCGCACCGTGGCGTTCTCGGCCCATACGCGACCCGACGTCTGCGGCGACGGAGCGACCTCTTACTCCGATGGGTTGAGCGGGCCGCGCACGCGGGTGTATGACGGCATGTTGCTGACGCACGAGCCGTGGGACACGCGGATTGCTCCGTGCGAACACGGCCCAATGCGTGTGACGGTTCGGGTGGTCGAAGGAGCGCCGAGTTGGCTGCGGACAGCGGTGGGACCACTTCCGGTGCTGGGCGATTCCGTCCTCGATCTCGGAATGGTGTCGACGGCCGATGCGGGCGCGTTTCTCCAAGCGCTTGCGCGCAGCGGCGAAGGTCGAGCATCCGAGTCAGCGATGTCGCCGCTCATTCTCCTGGATAGCATTCAGCGCTGGCAGATTCTTGCTGCCGCGGGGCGCGATACGACGCGCCTGCTCCGCTATCGTCGGCGCGCCGGCGACCTGCTTGCCCGCGCGGCAGCCTTTACGCTGGGTCATGACGCGTCGGACGACGACGACGCGAGCGGCATCCGACGCGAAGCGGTTTACGCGATCGCGAGAAAGAACGAGCGCAGTGAAGATCCGGTTCCGCAGCTCATCGACATTGCGGTGCACAATGCCCACCGCGACGTCAGGGTTGCCGCGCTCTACCAGCTGGGCCAGCTCGGTGATTCACGCGCGATCGATCTGTTCGCATCGATGTTGCGGGGCAAGCTATAGCGGCTGGCAACAACTCCATCCTGTCATCCCGCACGAGCGATCGCTCGTGTCGGGATCCTCTAAGGGTCTCGCGTGGCCGAGTCACT
>JBDTMO010000089.1:0-12180 GCA_039934235.1 bacterium
AACACAATTCCGGTAACCACGCTCAACCCGGCCGAGAACAGGAGCACGGAACCGCTCAACGAGAAGTGCATCGTCTCGGCTGCTTGCGGCGGCAGCAGCGCGCTGATGACGCTGAGCGTCCATTGCGCGACGAGCAGCGAGGCAAGGCCTCCAGCGAGCGCCAACATCACACTCTCGGTGAGCAGCTGCGCGACCAGCTTGCGACGCGTGGCGCCGAGCGCCAGGCGAACGCCCATTTCGGTGGCGCGTCCGGCTCCGCGTGAGAGCAACAGGTTGGCGATGTTGGCGCAGGCGATGAGGAGCACGACGCCGGTCACCGAGAACAACAACATGATCGGCGTCTTGGCTTCGCGGTGAATTGAACTCTGGCCGCGACCGCCGGGCGCGAGCACCAGCGACTTGTTCTTGAAGCTCTGCATCGTCTTGTCGCTCATGTCCTTCTGCAGCGGCGCTTCGACGTCGGTGATGATCGGGTGATACGCCGCGTTCGCAATTGCCTTCGCTTCGTCGATCGAGACGCCGGGCTTGAGGCGAGCGAACAGGTAGACCCAGTAGTTGCGCCGATCTTCCCACCGCGTGAAGCGCTGCAGTTCGCCACGCATCGAGATCGGCACGAACACCACCGGGCGAGCTCCCGCTGTCGTCCCGTCGAATCCCTCCGGCGCCACACCGACGATCGAAAACGACTTGCCATTCACGACGATCGACTGGCCCACGGCGGCAGGGTCCTTCCCGAACTTGTTCTCCCAGAAGCTGTAACTGATGACGGCCACGAAGTTGGCGCCGATGACCTTGTCGTCGTCGACACCGAGCAGGCGTCCCTTCGCGGCGCTCAGGCCGAGGACCGGGAAATACGAGCCGCTCACCATTGCCCCTTCGGCGCTCATGGGCTCGTTGCGCACGTTGAGCGACGCGCCGAAGGTGCGATGGGCAGCAACTCCGGTGAATGGGGTGTTGGCCTTTTCCAGGTCGCGGAACATGGCGTAGCTGAAGACCTCGTCGCAGCCGCCCGCCTGGTTGCACGAGTCGGAACCGGGCATTGGCCCGGGAGCCGAGAGGTTCACCAACCGGCTGGGTTCGCGCACCGGAAGTGGGTGGAGGAGCAGCTGGTCGAACATGGAGAAGATGGCCGCATTGGCCCCGATGCCGAGGGCCAGGGAGGTGACGGCGATTGCGGTCACGAACGGCGTCTTCAGCAGCATTCGCGCTGCCAGCGTGATGTTGCGCATCGGGAGGGGGCGGTGAGGGGCCACGTGACCGCGGGGACACACTGTCGCGTTTGACAGTCCCAGAAGGCCGATGGTTCGTAATTTCCGTCTACGAGGCGGTGGAAGTGATGGTTTCAGCGAAGAGGTTGTTCAACGCCTCGGACAATGTGGGGTGCGAGAACACGGCATCGCGCAACACGGTGTAGTGGAGCCCGCCCATCATCGCGAGCTGGAAGAACGTCGCGACCTCGCCGCCCTCGATGCCGAGAACCGCGGCTCCGAGGATTTTCCCCGTGCCGGCATCGATCACCGCCTTCATCACGCCGCGAGACTCATCCATCTCCAGCGCGCGGGCGACGTGCGACATCGGCATCGTCGCCACGCGAACGTCAAAGCCAGCTCCGCGCGCCTCGACCTCTGTCATCCCCACTCGACCAAGCTGCGGGTCCATGAACACCGTGTATGGCAGAAGCCGGCCTTCCGTGGACGCCGATCCGTTGTCCAGGAGGTTCGTGCGAAGGATGCGGAAGTCGTCGTACGAGATGTGGGTGAAGGCGGGCCCGCCCTTGACGTCACCTACCACGTAAACGCCCTCGGCGCTGGTCTCGAGCCGGGCGTTTGCCTTGATGCAGCCGGAAGCGTCGAGCTCGATGCCGGCGAGTTCAATGCCGAGGTCGTCCGTGTTCGGGCGGCGGCCAACCGCGAGCAAGAGGTGCGAGCCGACAATCTCGAATGGCTGGGTTGCGTCGCGTGATCGGCCGGTGAGGCGGATTTCGCCGCTCGGGGTGAGGGCTAGCTCCGTTGTGGTGGCGGTAAGACGTAGGTCGATACCGTCCTGCGTGAAGATGTCTGCCACGGCGGCGGCAATATCGGCGTCCTCGCGCGCCAGCAGTTGTGCACCGCGATGCACCACGGTGACGCGACTGCCGATGCGTCGAAAGAGCTGCGCGAATTCCACCCCTACATATCCGCCGCCCAGCACGATCAGGTGCTGTGGCACCGTGTCGAGCTCCATGATCGATGTCGAGTCGAGTGTGGGGACTTGGGCGATGCCCGGAATATCCGGCGTCAGCGATCGCATTCCTGTGTTGACGACGACGATGTCCGCCGTTGCTCGGGCCTGAACACCGTTCGCACTCGTGATCTCGACCGCGCGCGGAGCGGTGAAGCGAGCGTGTCCGAATTCAACCTCGACTCCGGCTGTCGCCAGCGAGTGTTCGCTGCCTTCCCGAAAGCTCTTCACGATGGCGCGCTTGCGTTCGCGCACTCGTGCGAGATCGACGCTGACCTCGCCGGTGCGCACGCCGTAGTCGGCGGCTCGTCGTGCGAGATAGGCGACACGTCCGCTGGCGATCATCGTCTTCGTGGGCGTGCACCCTTCGTTGATGCACGTGCCGCCGACATGGACGCGCTCGACGAGCAGCGTCTTGCGACCTGCCTTGGCGAAGGCACCGGCGAGCGGCCCGCCTCCCTGCCCCGCGCCGATGACGATGACGTCGTAATGCTTCATGGCGCGTCAGGAATCCGGGTGACGGTGCGACCTCCGCGCTGGACGTGAAGCGAGAGGAGCTCGGGGCGGTGATAGTGACCCGTGACGTCGAGCGTCATGGATTCTTCGCGCACGCGTGCGAGATCGAGGGTCGCGACCAGCACCGCCTCTTCCTCGAAAATTGGACCGGCCAGATACGCGCCATCTGGCGCAATGATGGCGCTGCCACCGCGCAGGACGAACTGTTCGTCACTGGACACTTTCGACGAATGCGCCTCGAGGCCCGCAGGCAGGTCGGCAGCGCGCATGAGCGAACCCGCGGCGAGCACAAAGCATCGTCCTTCGAATGCGTACTGACGGCTCGCGACTTGATGCATTTCGTGTACGGTTGGCCAGAGTGCGACGTGCACGTCCTCGCCCGCCTCGTGCAGCGCCTGGCGCGCGAGCGGCATCCAGTGTTCCCAACAGACGAGCGCCCCCACGCGTGCGTCGTCGACAGTCACGCTGCGTATGCCGTCCGCGTCACCCGCGCCCCACACCATGCGCTCGGTGTAGGTGGGCATGAGCTTGCGGTGATGATTCAGTAGCGATCCATCGGGACCGAACGTGAGAATGGTGTTGTAGAGCGTTCCGCGCCCGGGTCCGTCGTCCACGCGTTCGCTCACGCCGATCACGAGCGTTATGCGATGTGTGCGCGCGATGTCCGCGAGTGAGCGCGTCGCGTCGCCCGGAACGGCGACACTTTCTTCGGCGAGTTGCCGATAGACCGCCTTGACCGGCGCATGATTCCACAGCGCCACATCTCGGCAGACGTCGAGCCAGATGGGATAACCCGGAAGCCATGTCTCGGGAAATACCACGAGAGTGGCGCCCTCCGCGGTGGCGTGGGCGACCTTCGACGCGCACGTTGCGAGGCCATCGGCCAGGTCGCGAGGCGTGTACGCTTGCACGATGGCGGCGCGAAGTGTGGTCATGGTCCGAGGCTAGAGATAGCGCGCAGCGGCCATCAACGCGGTTGTGATGAGCACGAGAACCGCGACCGTCTTCGAGCCCGTAGCAAGTTTGGCCTGAAGACGCAATATCTCTTGCGTCTGTGCAGCAGATGGCACGCCTCCCGCCGCCTGGATCTGTGTATCGAGTTTGGTAAGCGCACCTGCGGAGCGACCGGCCACAGCGCCGCCAATGATCAGGGCGATCAACGCCAGGCCGCCGCCAAGCCCGAGGGCCATGCCCATGTGTGAGCGGCCGAAGGTGTCGTGACTCACGCTCAAGGCGCGCTGGTACAGCCCGATGCCCGAGAGCACCGCGAGCCCCGGCAGCGCACCCATGTACAATGGAAAGCGACGCTGTTCCATGCCTTGGAGCAGTCGCGAACCGTCCGCGCCCGAGGCGCGGACGATTGGAACGATGTAGATGGCTAGAAAGAGTACGGCTCCCACCCACAACGCACCGGAAATGATGTGCACGAGGCGCAATACGATCATGAGGGCTGCTTCGCTCACTGTTCCCTCCACCGAGGCCATGAAAGTCGGCGGGGCGCCCACGCGGCGCCCCGTCATCGAATTCAATGCTTATACTCGGCGAGGCGCTGCGGGTCCAGAGCGCCCACGCCGCTCGGGTGCGCGACGACAGGTGTGAGTGTGGCGTGGCTGCTGAACGGCGTTGGATGTGCGCTTTCGGTCTCATTCCAATTTTGGAATGAGGCCCGCCCAGAACCCGTCGGACTCCCAACATCGGCAGCATATACACACGTTCATTCCAATTTTGGAATGAGGCGCCATCTGCGACGTCATCCCCCCTCGCTGCTGTGATACCTGCTACGCCAGCGGCTTGAAGCGATCTCCCCGGGTGAAGAGCACACTCCGTCGCGCGCTACCGACAACGGCCTGCACGACGTTGACCTGATCGTCGAAGAGGTTGCAGAGCACCGCGTTCCGCACCTGAAGCGGCGACAGTCCGGCCTGACTCGTCGCTTCGACGCAGATCCACAGGAGATCGGCAGTGCGTTTGATGCCGCACGAGCGCAGGGTCAGCGCGTGTCCCGCTCGGTCCGTAAAGCCGAACACCGATGCGACGTAGGCGAAGGCGGACGCATCCCACTGCGGGCCGGCTGCCACCGCACGTCCGTGCGTCGAACGCGAGACGGCTGTTCCAAAGTCGTCGGCAAAGACGCGAATCGTTGCGCGCACGACACCGCGCGCGCGATCCTCGGTGAGCTCGGTGATGGTACTGTGCAGTGGATGCGCGAGCAGCAGTCGCGGCGCAAGCATCAGCATCAGCACCAGCAATGCCACTATTGCCACTCCAGGCCTCTTCACCACGGACTCCGCTGCACGGCCCACGCGGAGCCGACGACCACCACCAAGAGTGACACCGCGACGACGCGCGCACGCAACGGCTGCCACGACGCATCGGCCCTCCGCGCGCGCCCAATCGCCTGATCGACCACCAGGAACGCAATCGCGATCACAGCCAGAACAACCACCTGACCCAGCTCGATGCCGACGTTGAATCCGAACAACGGCACCGCCAGGCGATCGACGAACAGCGCCTTGAGATAGTTCGCGAACCCCGCGCCGTGCACCAGCCCAAACACACCGGCGAACACCGGACGGTATCGCCCGCCCCAGATCGCCTGGTCGCGATCTCGAACCACGAGGTTCTCGATACCAGTCGCGACGATCGTAATGGGGATCAGAAACTCGATGATGTTCGACGGCAACGTGAGGATCCCCGTCACCGCGAGGGCGAGCGTCACCGAATGGCCAATCGTGAATGCCGTGATGACCCACATCACCTTCTTGAGATCGCGGAAACGATAAATGGCCGCGAGTGCAACGAGAAACAGGATGTGGTCCATCGCCTCGATGTCGACGATGTGGCGGAACCCCAGCTGCGCGAATGTCAGGAACTCACTCATGACCTACCTCGCTATTCGACGATGCAAGACGCTGTTCCTGCGCGAACGCCGCAAGTGTTGCGCGGGCAATATCCGGCTGGCTCGGATGGAAGTACGGATTCACCGCGAGCGCCTGCGTAAGATGCGCCCGCGCAACGTCGCGATGCCCAAGGGCCTGCTCGATCATCCCTGCGTGAAAGAGGAGCTGCGCATCGCGTGTGCCCTCCTTCATCGCCTGCGACATCGCAATTGCAGCGTCGCGGTCGCGACCTTGCTTGTGGAGCGACCACGCGAGCAAATCGTACGCATAGATGTCTTTCCGCGTGCGCAGCTCTTCGGTGATCTTGCGCGATACCGTGGCCAAATGCCGATCGTGATCGAGCAGGAACAGACTCCACGCACGATGATACGCGCCTGGTTGCTTCAGTACGACGACGTCGAGCACGTGCGCATACTCCGCGCTCTTCGCGCTATCACCGGTTGCAGCATATGCATCACTGAGAATGCCGAGCGTCGCGGGATCGAGCGTCACGGCAATCGCGCGTTCGCCGAACGTGATCGCGCGCTGCCATTTCTGCTGCATCAGCGCACTGTGCGCGATGGCCGCGAGGAGCCGGTAGTCGTCGGGGTGCGCGGCAAGCCCAGAGCGATACGCTGAATCGGCGGCGACGGGATGCCCACTCCGCAGCTCGACGTCGCCGACGCGGAGCCAAAACCACGCGAGCTGCTCTCGCGGCACGTTCGACGTCTTCTGCACGGTGAGGAGCGCCGCGTGCAACAGGAGTCGCGCCTTGTCAGTCTGCCCTTCGATCTCCGCCCAGCGCGCGAGCCTCGGCGCCACGGCGGGGTCTCCCAACGCCACGCGAAGGTTCGCGAAGGAAGCGCGGGCGGAATCATACTGCCCGAGTTCCATCTCGATGTCGCCAACCGCGGCGCGTAACGAGGGATTGTCGGGATCCAGATCGCGCGACCGACGCGCGAGTGGCAGGGCCTCGTCGAAGCGGTGCTGGGCGAGGAGCGCAGTGATGAGGACCTGCGAGGCCGCCCCGTTACGCTCCTTCCGGTTCTTCAGCGAGCGCCGCGCGGATTCCTCCGCGAGAATCGCGTCGCGCGGATCGCCAGTTTCGCGGCCGCGCGCCAGATAAAGCGCGCTCAGGCGCGCGAGATCGAGTGCGCCAGTGGGGTCCCGTTTGGCGCGCTCGGAGAAATACTGAATGTCGAGATCCCGGATTTCCGTTTCCGACTTGAGCGGGGCCGCCAGCGGCTGCCCGGAGGTCGTGCTGACCGGCGACGTCTGCCGGCCGCACGCCGCAACTGCCGCTGCTCCCGCGATGATGAGGTAGGTCCACAGGAGCCGCGGCATGATTACTTCGCCGTCCCGAGATAGGGGAACGTCGTGGTGAAACCGCCGTGCGACGGCACGTTGTCCGTGCAGAGCGGCAGCGTAAAGGGCTTGCAGACGAACTGCGTCGGATCGAGCAGGTCGCTGAACACGGCCGTGAGCGAAATGTCCACGACGTCGTCCGCCAGCTTGCGACCGCCGTATCCCTTGCCCGTGCCGCTGAGCACGTAGCTGAGATACCCTGCCGTGGTCTGCGCCTGATCCGTCTGGACCTGAAGCATGTCGGGCAGGAGCGTGGCGGCCAGCGCGCCCTGGAGGCCAGTCGCGGCAGGACGGAATTGCGCGACGAATGCCTTCACCGGGATCGTGAAGTTCGCAACGTCGTCGGACGGATTGGAGCTGCCGTGGAACCCATGGTCGCGCTTGAGCAGGAGCACCTCGCTCACGAGCGGGTTGCCGAGGCGTTGGACCTGGTTGTAGGTCTTGGCTGCGTCCGTTGGCGGGTTGACGCCCGTGGTGGAGTCGCTGCCGCACGCGGCAGCGAAAGCCAGCGCGGCGACGCCGAGTGCCGCAAGGGCACCGAGCCGTGCCTGGCGGAGAAGATACGCATTCAACATTGAAGTAATTCCTCGAATCAGTGAGTGATGTCGGAGACGCGGCCGCTTAGCGGCTGGTCGTGCCCCAGAGGCCAAGCTTCGCGTTGCCGCCCGCGGTCAACTGCGCCGTAGGAAGCTCGATGACGATAGACAGCACGTTCGAACCCTTGAGCGCATCGATAGCGGCCGCTGTCGTGCGGAATGACGAGGCAGACGGAGCATCCGGAATCTGCGACAGCGGTCCGGTGCTCGGCTTGCGATCGGGCAGGATGCGGAGGAACTGCTCGAGGTCGAGGAAGAAGGGATCTTCACGTGCGCCAGCGTAGACCTGGATGCCGGACGCGGTGCCGATGACCTGATTGATGGTGCCGGTGACCGCGGGAGTTACGTCGGCCACGGTGTTCATCATTCCGCCAACCACCGGCGGCGCCATCGGTCCGCGCACTTCGACGGTCTGGTTCGCGCCAGTCCCATGGAAGGTGACCTGAATGACCTTGTCTTCCTTCGCGTCGCCGGTGTTGTCGATCTTGAACTGATACAGGATGTTCGGATCGAACGATGCGCCGGGTGTCTGCGCGGGCGTCAGCAGCGGGCGCGTATCCATCGCAAGCACGATGCGATCTGCGGCCGCGCCGGGGAACGCGTAGAAGTCCGACATATCCATCGCCGGGTTGAGCTCGACGAGCGGATTGTCCTGGTGATCGGATGCGCGAGCCGAGCGGATGCTCAATGCGCCAACGAGCCCAAGCGCTGCGAGCACGGCGAGACTAGCGCGGCCTCGTCCTTTCATGCGGAACTGCATGTGTCCTCCAATTCTCATTATGTGCTGGCGGAGTGAACGAGGTGTCGTCCAACCGCACGTCGTCGCTGGTTGAGCAAGCGCGATGTGACGTTTACGCCAAGCACTCGCGATCGGATTTACGCGAATTTGGCGAATGTGATCGCAGCCAAAGCGCACACATCCGATTGGACGTGCGCGTCGTATAGCGATCATCTGGTTGGTCTAGCGCGCGTTCACGCGTGCATTCGCGTTCATCGCGCCGGGAGCGCTCAGCGCCTTGGCACCACTGCCATGGTGCAGCGCGAGATACACACCATGCGACCCTCTTCGTCCTTGATCTCGATGGACCACACTTGCGACGACTTCCCGACGTGAATTGGCGTCGCCGTCGCCGTCACCATGCCATCGACCTTGGCCCGCAGATGATTGCCGTTGATCTCCTGGCCCACCGCCATGAACCGCCCACGATCGATGCGCCCCGTTGCGCCGAGTGACGCCGCGGTCTCGGCGAGCGCAATGGATGCGCCGCCATGCAGGATCCCGAACGGCTGATGCGTGCGCTCGTCCACCGGCATCGTCAGGATCACGCGGTCGTCCGTGATCTCGACGATGAGGATGCCGAGCGCGTGCGGAAGTCCTCGCGTGTCGAGGTCGTGCCACCACGGCTGATCGCTCATGGCACTGCTCGTGGTGGCCGAGTGCGCATCAACGCTTCGATTTCCGCCATCTCGCGCGGCGCGTTGCTGATACGCTCCAATCCCTTCGGCGTAATGATGTAGTCGTCTTCGATGCGCACGCCCGTGTTCTCGTACTTCTGCACCATGGGACGGACCTTGGCGATGAACGCGCGATTGCGTGGTGTGTCGGGGAGCGCGTCGAGCATGGACGTGCTGACGTAGATGCCAGGCTCGATCGTGAACGCATCGCCTTCCTTGAAGCGGCGATCGCCGGTGTAGAATTGCGCAGGATCGTGCACGGCGAGACCGAGTCCGTGCGAGATGCCGTGAATCATCCAGAAGCCTGACTGCCTGCAGGAGCGCGGATACTGCGTGCAGTTGGTCTGCCAGGGCATGTCGAGTTGCGCATCGACGCTCTCGATCAGCCCCAGCTTCGCGAGTCCACGTTCGCGAATCACGATCGACGAATCCTCTGCCGCGGCCGCAAGCATGCCGGGCTTCGAGTTGCGTTCCGCAGCGAGTTGCGCGTCGAGCACGAGTTGATAGATGTCGCGCTGCGCGGGCGAGTACGTGCCGCTCACCGGAATGGTGCGCGTGATGTCGGCGGCGTAGCCCTCATACTCTGTCGCGGCATCCATCACCACGACGTCGCCTGGCTTTACGTCGCCGCGATCGCGCATGTAGTGCAACTGTGTGCCGTGCACGCCGCCGCCCACGATGGAGCCATACGAAGGACGCGCACCGCCGAGCCGCATGAACGTGTACTCGAGCGCGGCCTGGATTTCGTACTCCTTCGTTGGTTCGGCAATCGTCATCGCGGCGCGATGGCCTTCCGAGCTGATCTCCGCCGCCTTTCTGAGCAGTGCGATTTCGGCGGGACTCTTCTTCGCGCGAAGCTCATCGACGAACGCGTGTCCGTCCTTGACCACGAGCCCAGCGTGTCGCGACGCGATGGTGCGAATGAACTGCTTGCCGCGGGTCAGTGAATCCTGCGCCGCGAAGTCGGCGTCGCCGAAATCGGGAAGTGAATACACCGCCAACCCCGTGGACACGAGCGAATCGACGACCTTGTCGATGGCCGCGAAAGCGCGTGCATTCATGCCGAGGTCGCGAACGACGGCGGTAGAATCCGGACGCCGGCCGTAATAGAACGCAGACCGCGGAGCGACGGGCGTGATGAAGAGCGTGTTGGTGGATCGGCCGCCGCGTACGACCATGACGAGCGCAGCGTCGGGCTCGTCGAAGTTGGTGAGGTAGTGGAACGCGGGGAGCTGATAGAATGGGCCGAAGTCGGTGATTGGCGTGCGTCCACCGAATCCGACGACGATGCCGTCCTTCACGCGCGCCGCGAGCGAGTCGCGGCGGGCGGCATATTCGGCGGCAGGGATCTGCGCGCCGAGTTGTTGGCCGATCACGAGCAAAGCGAGGGCTAACAGCTTTTGTGCAGATCCTTCGACTCGCTTCGCTCGCTCAGGATGACAACTCACTCGCTTCGCTCGCTCAGGATGACAGCGGCTCATGGTATAAACCGCGGCGGCTGCGGAGGCTTGATCTCATACTCCTTCGGCGGCTCCGCACCCATGAGGTTCTTCACGAAGTAGTCCCAGCGCTTGCGCATCATGTACGACGACATCGAGCCGTAGCCGTGCGCTTGATTGGGCAACATCAACAAGTCGAAATCCTTGTTCGCCTTGATCAGCGCTTCCACCACGAGCGTGGTGTTGTTCGGCGGCACGTTGTCGTCCAGCGTGCCGTGCGCGAGCAGCAACTTGCCCTGCAGATTTTTCGCGAGCGTCTGGTTTGCTTCTGGCGCGTAGCTGTCCGTGCCCTCGCTCCGCGTGAGCAAGCCCTGGTACCGCTCGCCCCAATCGTCTTCGTAGACGCGGTTGTCGTGATTACCTGATTCAGCGATGCCAACCTTGAAGAAGTCCGGATAGCGGAACATCGCGTCGGCCGTGGCGAAGCCGCCGCCGGAATGGCCCCAGATGCCGGCCTTCTCGAGATCGATGAAGCGATAGCGCGACGCCAACTCTGTCATGCCGGCAACCTGATCGGGCAGCGTGTTGTCGCCCATTTTGGCGTAGTACGCATCGTGGAACGACTTCGAGCGCCACGGTGTGCCCATGCCATCGATTTCCACGACAACGAATCCCAACTCGGCAAGCGCCTGATTGTCGCCGCGCGCTGGGCTGAAGCCACGACCGCCCACACTGCCCGTCTGCGGGCCCGGGTAGATGTGGTTGATGATCGGATACTTCTTCGTCGAGTCGAGTGACGACGGCGTGTACATCAGCCCGTACAGGTCGGTCTTGCCATCGCGCGCCTTCACCTTGATCGGCGTCGGCGGCTTCCAGCCAGCGGTGAGCAGCCGCGAGATGTCGGCCTTCTCGAGCGTCGAGACGAGCGCGCCATTCGCGTCGCGCA
This sequence comes from bacterium, assembly GCA_039934235.1. GTDB lineage: Bacteria > Gemmatimonadota > Gemmatimonadetes > Gemmatimonadales > Gemmatimonadaceae > AG11. The sequence goes on from JBDTMO010000089.1 coordinate 11,417, forward strand.
GCACAGTCACCGGCGCCACATTCGGCTGTGCATACGTGTCGACGAACCACTTTCCGCTGGGCGACAGCGTGACGTCGTGATCGCCATCTTCCGGCGTAAGGACGGCAAACTTCTTTCCGTCCATGTCGATCTTGCAGAGCGAACGGAAGTACGGATCGCGATTCGGCACCTTTCCAACACATCCGAACCACAGCGTGCGAGCCTTCTCGTCGACGCGAAGCAATTGCGTCACGTTGCCCGATCCGCTCGTGATCTTGTTCTTCAGCTTTCCGGTCGTCAGGTCGTACAGATAGAGTTGGCCCCAGTCGTCGCGCTCCGAAAACCAGATCACCTCGTTCGACGCGGGCAACACGTGCCAGTTCACCTTGCCGTTGCCCGACTCGAACTGCGTCGCGACCGTTTCCTCGAACACATCGCGAATGGCGCCCGTCGCGACATCGGCAACGCGGAACTTCTCATTCTTGTGATCGCGCGAGGTGGAAACGAACGCGATATGCGAGCCGTCGGGATACCACTCGACGTCCGCCCACTCGCCGCCGCGACAGGCGATGTCGTCGCACAAGGTGGAGCGATGTTGGTCCGCGGGCATCTGGAACCGCGTCACGGTTGCAGCGTCGACGTCGATGACGACGCGCTGAATCGTCGTGATGATGCTGTCACCCGGCAACGGATACGCCCAGGACGAGAGCACCGGATGGGTCGCATTCGTGTTGACGAGGTGCATCATGCCCACGCCGCGCTCGTCCTGCTGGAACGTCGCGATC
>JBDTMO010000090.1:0-12154 GCA_039934235.1 bacterium
GAGGTGAAGATCAGCGTCGGCATGCGTGTAACACCGACCTCCGTGATCACACCGAAGCCGTCGAGCCGAGGCATCTCGACGTCCAGAAAGATGAGATCGACGTCGAGGGTCCGAATCGCGTCAACCGCTTCGCGCCCATCCGCGCACTCGCCGGCGACGATCAGGCCCGGAGTCGCCCCGACAAGAGCGCGCAACCGTTCGCGAGCCGCGATGTTGTCATCCACGATCAACGTGCGAATGCTCATCGTTTCGCACTGGCGAGAGAGGGGGAGAGCATGACGGGTGGCTCGGATGCTCATAGTAGAGAGCAACAGCACCGGTCACCAGAGCAAGGGCCGCCAGAAGGCGCCCCACAGTTCCTGTGAGCATCCCGCTGTACCGCTTACACAGGCTATCAACCGTTCGTACAAAAACGCTCGCCCATTCTCGGTCCTCGTGGTTACCTCCGTCAGTCGAGGATGCCGGCGACTCTGTCCTCGAATCTCCACGATGAAAGGTCTTCGCGGCTGACGTCCGGGCGAGGTGGCCCGGGGTGTCGCAAGGAAGAGGGTGGGAGCACAGCCCTCCGTACGGTGATAGTTGCAACCCGTGCAGCGATGACCACGTGAACTGCCTTGCCGACCTCGCGACACAGGCTCAGCGACAGGTCGAGTGTGCGGCCACTCGTCGGGCGACACCATCACCGTGCGTCGTTCCACGCGGGCAGCTGGTTGCACTCATTACAGATCCAGGCGAGCGTCGATACGTACTGCGGATGGCCGGCTCGCACACCAAAGTCGTCTTTGCGTCGTCGCTCGCCGACGTGCTGGCCTACCTTCGCGGCTCAGCCGTTCCGCCCATCGCGGTGATTCTCGAAGCGCGCGATGCGATGGGTCGCCCCACGGCAGGCCTCGTTCGCCAAATCGTCCGGCTCTTCCCCAACATTCCAGTCGTCGGGTTCTGCTTCGCCAACACCACGCAGTCGAAAGACATTCTCGCGCTCGCGAGCGCCGGAGCGCACGAGCTGCTATTCAAGGGACAGGATGATAGCCAGAGTGCGCTCCTTGCGACCCTGACCGCGGCACGGCAGGCATGCGCGGCGGATCTCGTGTACGGGTCCGTGAGTCAATTCGTGCCGGAGGGAGTGCACGCGCTCGTCCGGCATTGCCTCGCGTATCCGCGAACCTCACGCACGGTCAACGACGTTGCGAGGGCGATGGGCGTGCACCGCAAGACGCTGGTGAATCAGTGTGCCGCGGCACATTGCCCTGCACCTGGGACGCTCATCGCGTGGTGCCAGCTATTGCTCGCGGCGCAGTTTCTCGGTGCGCCGGGAGTGACCGTCGAGGCAATCGCTCACGAGCTCGATTTTCCATCGGCGACATCGCTGCGGAACATGCTCAAGCGACATACGCAGTTGTGCCCGCGGCAAGTGCGCGATGGCGCGGGCCTGCAGGCGCTCGTCGACCTGTTTCGCGCAACGCTGGCGCTGGGTCAGCGGCCGCCTTCCTCGCAGATGGTCGGCTGAGGCAACTCACTCATCGACAAGCGCGGCCGTCACCGCAGACCGCAGTCCATCGATCGAGAACGGCTTCGACAGGGTCTGGTGCGCGCCCATCGCCATAGCGCTCGAGAGGTAGTCCAGCGCGCCCACTTGTCCGCCTCCGGACATCGCGACGATCTTCACGGTCGGAAAGCGCTCGCGGATGATGATGATGGTCTCGATGCCCTCCTGATTAGGCATGATCAGGTCGGTTATCACGAGGTCGGGCAGTGGCCCGTTCGCCAGCAGCCGGATCGCCTCCTGTCCGTCGGATGTCGTCGTGACGTCGTGACCCACCTTCGCCAGCATGCGACGGATGACATCCCTGAACGCAGCGCTGTCATCGACGACGAGGATGGACGCCATGATCAGCTCAGCGAGAGACTGAGCATCGACGTCTTCTCCACCCACCCTGTCTGTTGGCTGTGATGCGCACAGGGACGTACCGCCGCGTCGTGAGAAGTATGCCGACCTTTCAGGCCCTGCTCGCGACTTGCACGACAGTCGAACACCGACCAGCAGCGGCCGCGTGCATCGCCGACTTCTCGGAGTGAAAGCATCTTACGGTCGACTGCATAAGAGAGTCCAGCACTGAGCGCGTGAGACAATTCGCCGCGCTCGAGTTGCAATGAGAGCATCGGGTGTCAGTGTCACGGCTTTGGAGCAGGCCGCCGTCCGTGACATCGCCGCGCGAATGTACCGCAGGTCGGGCAGGCTCTATCAGCTCCTCCCCCCGCCGGCAATCATCTCGTCAGCCAGCACCATCACGTCCATGACGATATCGGCCCCCGCACAGACGGCCGGCTGGGCCTGACCACCACCCATGCGGAAGGCGTGGCCCGAGACAATGTACCGGCACTTGAACACGGGCTCGGGTCGGGCCTGCAGTTTCTCGATGAGGTCGCAAGCGACCGACACCGAATCAGGCAGCGAGCACGAGAAGCCCACTGTCCTCGGCCCACCGTCGACAATCAAGCCGACCATTTCACCGAGCGGCAACGCCGGCACGAACGATTCAACCGACAGCCCGCGCGCGGCCAAAATCTTCGCAGCGAACCTCGGACCGAGCGTATGGATGTTGCCCGGGGCCTGGAAGATGATCAAGTCTAACGGCGGTTTGGGATCAACGGTCGGCACGGACGCGAACGCTTCTTCGCACCAACTCGTCAGCCAGTGTTCAGCGGCGACTGACATGCGTCCGGCCTGCCACTCCCGGCCGGCCTGGTACAGAACCGGTTGGAGCAAGCCCACCAGCAGTGAGTCCTCTTGAACGCCCAACGCTCGCGCCTCCGCGAGGAGCGCGTCGCAGGCGGCACGATCGCGCTGCGATGCTTTGGCGAGCAGCCTGTGCATCAATTGGCGTACGCCTGACGTCTCCTCGATGATGTCGTCGTCCCATTCTATGCGCGCCTCACACGACGCGCAGATGCCGTGACTCAGGGACGGGTCGTCGTACGGCGCGGACTCCCCAATGAACGCCTGACAATACGAGCACCAGACGATCATCGCGCTTCCTGCCCTTGCACGCGCAGCGCGCGACGCGCCAGGTCGCCCGCCGAATCACACGCGGCAGACCAGGCGGCGTCACCTGTCGCGGCATCCGTAAACCACTTGATGAGCGGGTCGCCGTATTCGCCGAGACCGCTCGCCCCATCGGCGACGGCTGCGGCGATGAGCATGCCGGCCCCGCGACGCTTGCGATCGCCGCGCGCGGCAACTGCGCACAGATGCTCACAGTCCGCAAACGTCTGCGCGTCGAGGGCGGACAGACGCGCCGCACGCAACTCAGCCGCGTGGCCGAGAAATCGGGTGGACCCGTCCAGTCCCTCTTGGCGCCAGATGCGCCCCAGGCTTTCCAACTGGTATTCGAGCAGGATACTCGGCATACCGCGGGGTGCGAGCACGCCGGCCAGCCAGGTGACCTGCGCACGGCTGGTCGATTCGGCGAGGGCGAGGAGCGTCACGAGATACCCGGCGTCGCTGCGCCCAAACGAGCGACCCCTCGCTGAGAACCGCCACGCAAAATACGGGAACGAGCGCCAGATGACGTCGGCGGAGCGCTCGACCAGCTCGCGCTCCCTCGCCGATGCCGGCGCTGCAGTGCTGCCCGCCTCAGGATTGAACGGATTGGTCACGCCGGCCCAGGCGTCGCCGCGCGGACTTCGAGCACAGAATGGAATTGTTCCAGCTTGCCTGGGCCGACCGGCCCGAGCCCCTCGTGATGCCGATCGTGCGCGCGGGCGTGGTCGCCGCTCTTCATGTAGGCCGAGAAATCCGAGCGCGTACGCCAGCGGGTCACGAGCACGTACCGACCATTTTCCCTGATGTCCCGCAGCAGCTCGAGGCCCAGGAATCCGGCGTGCCCGTCCACCAACCGCGCCCGCGCCTCGAAGGCACGCTCGAGCGCGATCATCTCAGGCACCGGAACGGTGATCTCCGATCGGCTCACAAATTCCACGACTCCTCCTCGCTGCGACTCGATCGATGGCGTCATTTTGCATCTCCCACAAACACCCGGACCTCGGTGTGCATCGCATCTTGAAACCAGTAGTGCTGCACCAGGTCTAGAATGCGGTCCGTCACGACCTGGCCGTGCGTCATGAGCAGTACGCCTGCGTCAGTCGAGACATCGGCAGCCAACACCATTCCCTTGCGGAGTTCGCCAACTGGCACGTCGCGCATCGCCTTCACGGGCACGTCATCCGACTGCCAGCTCATGAACTCCTTGAGGAGTTCGGGATCGTAGCAGCCTCCGCGGCGCACGAGCATCATCAGCGCATCCTGTACATGCACTCCCTGCGAGAGCAGGGCGTCAAAATCGAAAGCGATGCGGAGGACGCGAGCGCCAATCGGGAGGTCCAACCCAGCGAGCGCGGATTCGCTCCGTTCGGGCGGACAGAAGTCGTGCCGGTGGGAAGCGAGAATGTCCCGCACCTGCTCGAGACGTGGAATCTTGGCCACGACGTTCATTGCGGCACCCTCGACACCATCCACGAGGGCGCGCTCGTGATCGGTCAGTTGGTGTCCATGATACATCCGCTGCGCGAGTTCAGCCGGGAGCGTCGCTGTGCCGAGTTGTGACAGGAGCGTCGCGACCTCGAGATGCCACCGATCGGGAAGGTCGATGCGCGTCACGAACGGTCCGATGGCATCGCGAACGCGGACGGCTCGCGCAAAGGACGTTGGGCTCGTGACGGCAAGCACCTCCACAAGTGCGGAGATTGCCCCCTGCAGCGTTTCTTCCAGTAGCGCGCGCTCTGCGATCACCAGGTCGTAATGCGCCATCCCCGCGTGCAACGCAGCACGGAGATCGGTAATCGAGCATGGCTTTCGCAGGAAGCGGAACACCTGTCCCTCGTTCACGGCCGCAAAGCCAGTCTCGCGATCGGATGCTCCGGTCAAGAGAATGCGCACGGTGTCTGGATGGAACCGGCGCACGGCGGCCAGAAACGCGATGCCGTCCGTGCCGGGCATGCGGAGGTCGGACACGACGACCGTGAACGGAGCGGACGAGGTGATGGCTGCGATGCCCGCCGCGGCGCCCTGCGCCGTCGTCAGCGCGAAGCCACCCTGCGTCGCGCGCTTGATGCTCTCCAGCATGAACGGATCGTCGTCCACGAAGAGGACGCGATGCTGTGTCGCCTGCCTTCCATGCCGTTCCGTCTGCTCGTCACTGAAGTGAGTCATGATCCTGTGCTCCCGGCGCCTGAAAATGTGATGGAGCTGAACGCTGGCTGTTGGGGAGTGAGAGCGTCGGGCCAAGCCAGGAACACGGGTCGAACGGCCGCTGAGGTACACGTCCTTCATTTCCAACGTTCACGCTCGCTGGTGCTCGCGCACCCCGAGCAACTGCGCGATGGCCCGCAACAGGTCGACCGGTTTCACCGGCTTGTGCAGCAGCGGAGTATCCGTACCGATGATGCCTCGGCGCTCCACCGTGTCTCGCGCATATCCGGACAGCAGGAGCACGGGCACGGGTCCGCGCAACTCCCTGACGCGCGCCGCGAGATCCTGTCCGCTCATGCCCGGCATCACGACGTCCGTGACGAGGCAGTCGAACCGCACACGATCGTCCTCGACGAGAGCAAGCGCTTCCAGTGGGAGTGCGGCAGCGATGACGTCATATCCATGCTTGCGCAGCACTCGCTCCGTCACATGCCGAAGTCTCTCTTCATCCTCCACCAGCAAGACGACGGTCCGCCGGTCCACGTGCGCCACGGATTCGCTCGCGTGTGCGGGCGGCGGGCTCGGGCTCTCCGCCTCTGCCACCGGGAGGAATACATGAAACGTCGCGCCGTGCCCAACGACGCTATCCACCGTGACGAAGCCACTCGATTGGCGAACGATCCCATAAACCGTCGCCAAGCCGAGACCGGTGCCCTTCCCGACTTCCTTCGTGGTGAAGAATGGGTCGAATATGCGATCGATCGTTCCCTCGGCGATCCCGACGCCCGTGTCACGCACGGTCAACCGAACGTACGGGCCCGGCATTACGCCACGGCTGCTCTCGTTCGTTCCGACGGTCACCTCCTGCACGCTGATGGAGAGCGTCCCCCCGTTCGGCATCGCGTCGCGCGCATTCACGGCAAGATTCACGATGACCTGCTCGAGCTGACTGACGTCGACCATGACAAACAGGGGCTCCGGACCGTCGAGGTCGATCGTGACGGCGATATCCTCCGTAATGAGCCGCCGAAGCAGCTTCTCACTCGAGTCGAGCACCTGCCGAATGTCCACGCGTTCCGCGCGAAGCGGTTGTTGACGACCGAAGGCAAGTAGTTGGGCGGTCAGCGAAGCCGCTCGGTGAATCGCGTTCTGCACTTCACCGATGTCCGCGGCGATCGGGTCATCCGGCGCGAGTTCTTCGAGCAGGATGCCCGTGTAGCTGAGCATCACGCCCAGCAGATTGTTGAAGTCGTGCGCGATGCCGCCGGCAAGACTCCCGAGCGAGTCCAGCTTCTGTGCGTGGCGGAGTTGCGTCTCGAGTTCCGCGAGTTCCGTGGTGTCCACCGCATGGACGAGCAGCCGATTGGGCTGTTGCGGACCGATCGTGAGGTCGAAGAGCCGGCGGCCCGACGGGGGCCCCACGTCGATTTCCATCTTCTTCTGCACCACCACGTCGTCGCGGAGCGCTCGACGCAGGTGCTCGCCCTCCGCCACGGATTCGTGAAAAATTTCGCTGCGCAGCCTGCCGATGGCGTCGGCCGTGAAGGCGGGAATGACGTTTCGCGCCGCATCGTTGAAATCGATCAGGGCGAAATCGTCGCCGCGCGCTTCCCAGAGAAACGTTGGCACCGGCAACTTCGCGAACCGTTGTTGGAGCAGTTCCTTGTGGCGCTGCAACTCCTGCGTGGAGACCACCTGCTCGGTCACGTCGACGCCGTGCGCCACGATCCCGGGAGTGTCCGTAAGGTCGTTCAGCGGCTGATATACAAAATCCAGATAGCGTGTCTCGAGCGCCGCTCCCGGCGTACGAGCGATCTGCATCGGCACCCGCCGCCCAATGTACGCCTCCCCTGTCTCACGTACCCGATCGAGCAGCTGGGTAAACCCCTGACCGGCAACCTCTGGCAGGGCGTCGAGGAGGGGCCTTCCAACCACGTCGCGGTGTCCAATGAGCTGCTGATACGCGGGATTGACCCGTTCAAACACGTAGTCGGGCCCCCGCAACACCGCCATGAAGGCGGGTGCCTGTTCGAAGACAGCGGCCAGCTGCGCGCGTTCGGTTTCCAACGACGCCATGAGTCGTTCCCGCTCGCGCGCCGCGGACTGGAGCTCCGTGATGTCCACAACCACGAACAACGCCCCCAGCAGCGCGCCCTCGGCACCGAAAAATGGCGCCGACGAATTCAGCACGTAACCGCGCGTGCCGTCGAACCGTTCGACCTCGACGATCTGTCCCGTGATCGTTTGGCCCGTCGCCAGCGTTCGAGCGAGCGCCCAGTCCCGCGCGCTGAGCAACTCGCCGTTGTGTGGCCACCATGCGCGGAAAAGCCCGAAAGCCTCCACTCTGGGTACACTTGGGAGATCGGCGCCCCAGATCCGAGCGACCGCGGCATTGCTGTGCGTAACGTGCCCGTCCAGATCGCACAACCCGACGCCCACGGGAATGGCATCCATCATCGCGTGGAGGCGACGCCGGTCCAGATCTGCCTCGCGGAGTGCGTTGGCCACCGCACGCTCCGAGCTTTTTCGCTCCGTCACGTCGGCGAGCATCGCCAGCACGCCGACGACCGTGCCCTCCTGGTCGAGAATCGCGCTCTCCGTCGCCAGCAGATCAACGAGTGCGCCATCGCTCCTCTGCGCGCGGACCTCGATGGTACGGGACTCGCCATCCCGACGAGCGTAGCGTGCCTGTGCCGCAACAGCCTCATCGCTCGGCAGGAACTCAAAGAACGAACGACCGATCAACGCGTCGTTCGCAATTCCGAGGAGCGTCGCAAGTCGCGGGTTGGCATACGTGATCGTCCCGGCGGTATCCATCGCCACGACGCCTTCATGCGTGGTCTCGACGAACTGTCGAAAGCGCGAGTCGCTCTCCACGCGCGCGTGTTCGGCCGAATCGTCCCGGTGCGTGACGATGGCCGCGACATCGCCGCTGCCCGCAGTTCGCGTGGCGGTCATGTGAAACCACCGTTTCACCATGGGCGAGTGACACGGGTAGTCCAGTGCGAACTGGTCGATCTCGCCCGCGATGACGCGGCGAACGCCCGCGGCGGCGGCGTGCGCCTTGTCGGAACCGGCGCCGACTGCACCATCGCAGATTGCGAGATAGTTCTCGCCAAAGCCGGTTCCTCCGTCGCGATATCCGTTGGAGGCGGCGAACTCAGTCCAGGTCCGGTTCACGGCAATCACCTCGCCGGTGGAACTGAGCAGTGCTACATGAGCGGTGAGCGCGTCCAGCGCCTCCTCGAGAAGCGATGTGGCCGTTGAATGAGCCGCGCGTTCCGACTCGGCGCGCTTCAACCGAACCAATGTGCCAACCATGGCGCGCAGCGCGTTCGGGTCGAAGGGGCGTGTCAGCAGTCCATCCGCCCCGGCATCGAGGCTTCTTGCCCGCACCTCGTCCGACGAATGCGCGTCCGTAAGGTGAAGCACTGGCAGGAAGACGCTCGAGGCCGCCTTGAGCCTGCGGCACAAGTCGAACCCATCCATGTCCGGCGCACGAACGTCCACGACAACGACGTCCAGCTCCTTTTGCCTTGACAGCGCGAGCGCGGCCTCGTCGGTCGATGCCTCCAGCACGTCGAAGCCTTCGGATTGCAGCGCAACCGCGAGGGCATGGCGCAACTCGCCTGACTGGTCGACGACCAGCACTCGTGCCTTCGCGCGTCGGTCGACGTGCAGCGCGTCGTAGTGTGGCGGGAGTGACAAGTTCAGCAACATCAGCGACGTCACCGTGCGGGGCGTCCACCGTCCGTCCCTCGAGCGGCAGCTTGTTGCGAGTGCGCCGCGCCAGCGATCGCGCGTTCACCTTGGGCCGACGGATCGGACATTCGTATAAGGGATCTCAGGTGTCGGACTGCAAGAGCAGGCCCAATGTCCTAACGACCAATCCCTCTTGCCCGCGGGCCCGAGCACTCCTTTAGGCGCATTGCTTGAACGCCGCATCAGGTCGCCGCTCTCCTGCAAGCAGCCGAAATTGGAGACGTTATTGCACTGCTTGCGGAAAAGTGAAGTGGCGCCGCCACTCGGGGGTTGCATCCCGTCCTCCTTCGACTTGAACACACGGGGGAGGACGCGCAATGAAGATCCAGTCTTCTAACGTACAAGCGCCGAAGATGCTTACGGGCATCAAGGGATTCGACGAGATCACCGACGGCGGTCTCCCGCGGAATCGCACGACGCTGGTCATGGGTGGACCAGGATGCGGCAAGACGGTGTTCGCGCTGCAATCGCTGGTCAATGGGGCCGAAGTAGAGGCCGAGGCAGGCATCTTTGTCGCCTTCGAGGAAAGCACCCAGCAGATCGTGGAAAACGCGGCGACCTTCGGCTGGGACCTCCCCGCGTTGGTCTCGAAGAAGTTGTTCTTCCTCGACGCGCGGCTCTCGCCGGACGTGGTAAAAGCGGGCGAGTTCGATCTCGCGGGGATGCTCGGCGTCCTGAAGAAAAAAGCCGACGACCTCGAGGCGAGGTGCATCGTGTTCGACGGGATCGATGTGCTCCTGGCCCTCCTCGACGACCCGATCGCCGAGCGCCGCGAGATTTACCGTATTCGCGACTGGCTGGCCGAGACGGGGCTCACCGGCATCATCACGCAGAAGGCGGGCGCCGACGCGGATCACCGGTACGGCTTCCTGCAGTTCATGGTCGACTGTGTCGTGATCCTGAAGCACCAGGTGGTGGACGGATCTGTGTTCCGCCATCTGCGCGTGATGAAGTACCGTGGCTCCGGTTTTTCAGGCGATGAATTTCCGATTTCGTTGACTGCCGACGGCCTGCAGCTCACCAATCGTGGCCCCACTGAGCTCCGGTACGCGGTGTCGGATGAGAAGGTCTCCTCAGGGTTGGACCGCCTCGACAACATGCTCCAGGGCGGATACTTCCGCGGGAGTAACGTGCTGATCTCCGGCGCACCAGGAACCGCGAAATCGACGCTCGCTGGGCTGTTCGCCGCCGCCGCCTGCGACCGGGGCGAGCGCACGCTCTATGTGAGCTTCGACGAAGGTGCGGCGCAGATCGTCCGGAATCTCAAATCGGTCGGCGTCCACTTCGCCCAGCACCTCGAGTCCGGCGCGCTCCTCATGTATTCGACACGGACGCGCGGACCCAACATCGAGGATCAGTTCGCCGCGCTCCGTGCGAAGGTGCAGGAGCACTCGCCAACGTGCATGGTGATCGATCCACTCTCGGCGCTTTCGACCAAGCTCGCGCACATCGCGTCGGCCGACGCGGCCCAGCAATTCCTCGATTTCCTCAAGGTGCTTGGAATTACCGTCCTCAATACGTCCTTGATGGCGGGAATCAGCACCGACGAGCAGACGGCCACTGGCATCTCGACCATCGCCGACACCTGGATCCACCTGTCTTACGTCGAGCACGACGGCGAGCGCAACCGAGCGCTGACGATCGTCAAGTCCCGCGGGAGCGGCCACTCGAATCAGGTGCGCGAGTTGACGCTCTCCAACGACGGCGTCTCGCTCACCGACGTCTTCATCGCGCAGGGGAAGGTGCTCATGGGTGTCGCGCGATGGGAATGGGAACAGGAAGAACTGGCCGCGACGAAGCGCAACCATGTTGCGATGGAGCTCAAGCGGTTGAACCTGCAGGTCGCCCAGGCGGAAGCCGAGGCGCGCCTTCAGGTCATTCGCACGGAAATGGACGCGCGGAGCGCGGAAATCGCCGTGCTGGCGGACGCCACCGGCTCGGCGTCCAGTCTTGTACGAACCGACCGCGCCGTACTGCGCAAAATGCGCCATGCGGACGACGAGGTAGCCCGGGCCGTCCAGTCACCTCCACTGAAGCGAATTCGTACGAAGACCGGCGGCAGCGGCGTGCGCTGAGCATGGCTACGCCGGCACTCGTCACGCTCCGCCTTCGTCTGCGACTCTATGTCGCGGGCAACGCGCCCAACTCGGTCCGCGCGATCGCGAATGCCAGGGCGATCTGTACGGAGCACTTCCCGGAGAGCTACGACCTCGAGATTGTCGACCTGCTCGAGCAACCGCTGCGAGCGCTTGCCGACGGAATTGTGGTGACGCCGACGCTCTTGAAGTTGCTGCCGCCGCCGACGCAGCGACTGGTGGGAGACCTCAACGACACGGCGCGGGTGCTTCTCACGCTGGGGGCTCCGTGAGCACCGCCGCCGCAGAGAACTCTCGTCTGCTGGAGAGACAACTCGCCGAGGCACGGGCAACCATCGAAGCACTGCTCTCCGGCCAGATCGACGCCGTGGTCGATCCCACGAGCCACACGCCGGTGCTGCTGGCGAAGGCGCAAGCGGAACTGCAGCGGAGCCAGAAGCGTCTGCGCGATCTCATCGACGGTATCGGCCCCAGCATGTTCGTGGGGTTACTGACGCCGGAGGGAATCATTCTCGAAGCGAATCGCTCGGCGCTCGAGGCAGTTGGGTTGGAAGTGGAAGACGTCCTCGGCACGCCCTTCGCGGACTCCGGCTGGTGGGCCTACTCGCCGCAGGCGCAGGAGCAGCTGCGCGAAACGATCGTGCGCGCGGCGCACGGCGAGGCGTCCCGGTATGACACGCAGGTGCGCGGGGCGGACGACAATCTGATCGACATCGACTTCTCGCTCCAGCCGGTGCGCGACGAGGCCGGCCATGTCGTCTTCCTCGTCCCGTCGGGGAACGTCATCACCGAGCGCAAGGCGACGGAAAATGCTTTGCGGGAGAGCACGGACAAGTTCCACCTGCTGGCGAACAACATCACCGATGTATTCTGGATTCGGTCGGCCGACATGCGTGAGGTGCTATACCTCAGTCCGGGCTTCGAACGGATATGGGGAATGTCCGCGGACACCTTCTACGACAACCCGCAACAGTGGTCCGATTTCATCGTGGCCGAGGACCGTGAGCGTGTCCGGATCGCGTTCGATGGACTCACGCGCGATACGCCCAGTGTCGATATGGAGCATCGCATCACCCGGCCCGATGGCGAGATCCGCTGGGTGCGCAGC
>JBDTMO010000091.1:0-12045 GCA_039934235.1 bacterium
AACGCGTTGTCACCGCGTTGGTGCCCATTTAGATTCATGGTGTCCCAGGTCCCGAAGGGCGGCAGCCTTCTAACTCCGTCAGGACCCCGAAGGTAGCAGCGGCATGAGGTGTCTGACGTCGCTTCGTCAGGCCTGGGGCAATCGGCGCGGGGAGATCTCTACACTGAGAGCTCCCCGCGCTTCGTTTGTCATGCACGGCAGTCCACGAGTCGATGGCGCCGCGCTAACTTTCAGGACAATGGCACTCGCCCTCGCCCGGAAATATCGCCCCAAGACTTTCGCCGACGTCGCGGTCCAGTCGCACGTGGCGGCCACGCTGAAGGGAGCCATCGCGCGCAATCGCGTCGCGCACGGTTACCTGCTGTGTGGCCCTCGTGGCGTTGGCAAGACGACGCTCGCGCGCGTGCTCGCCATGGCGCTCAACTGCGACCGGCGAGGCGACCCGGAACTCGGCGGCGAACCGTGCGGCGTGTGCTCGAGCTGCCAAAGAATCTGGAGTGGCGCCTCGTCACTCGACGTCGTGGAAATCGACGCGGCGTCGAATCGCGGCGTCGACGACGCGCGTGAGCTGCGCGAGCGCGCCATGTATGCGCCCTCGGGCGACGAACAGTACAAGGTCTACATCGTCGACGAGGCGCACATGCTCACGCGGGAGGCGTGGAACGCGTTGCTCAAGGTGCTCGAGGAGCCGCCACCGCGCGTTGTCTTCGTGTTCGCGACAACCGAACCCCAGAAGATTGCGCAAGCCGCGGCGCCGGTCCTCAGCCGCCTGCAACGCTTCGACTTCAAGCGCATCGGGCCGGCAGAGATTCGGCTGCGCCTCGAGAAGGTACTCGGCGAGGAAGGTGTGCGAGCGCACCCGGACGCGCTCGCGATGATCGCTCGTGCCGCGGATGGCTCGATGCGTGATGCGCTCTCGCTCACCGATCAGGTGCTCTCCATGGGGGACGGTGATATCGCCCCGGAGCGCGTGCGCGACGCACTCGGGCTCGTCCCCGAGGACGAGTTTGTCGACTTGCTCGATGTGTTGGCCGAGCGGCGGGCGGGCGAGGTGTTCGCCTTTGTTGGCCGACTGGCGGACGCTGGCATCGACTTCGGACAGTTCCTCACCGGATTTGCCGACATGGTGCGCGCCCAGCTCGCGGTGACTCTCGGTGGCTCTGCTCCCGAGACCAGCGAGCGTATGCGCACCGCGCTTAAGTCGCGGAAGGACGCATTCTCCACCGGCGACCTGCTGCGGATGTTGGCAGCATTGACCGAGCTCGAACCGCGTTTCCGGAAGAGTGGGCAACAGCAACTGCTGCTCGAAGCGCTGCTCGTCCGGTTCGCGCTCCTGGATCGGACCGTTTCGCTCGAGGCGGTTCTCCGCGGAATGGGAGGGGCTGGCGGTAGTGCGCCCGTGGAAGATCCGGCCCCGCGCCGGTCCGCTGCACCGATAGTCAGGGATATCGAGCGTAAGGCAGAACCGGTCCGCGCTGCCGAGGTTCCGGTGGCCGACTGGCGAGCCGTTGTGCGTGACGCTGATCGCAAACCTCCCGCGGCGCCCCCCGCGGCGGCCCCAGCCAGGGTGGCGGCAGAACAGGGGCCGACCGTGCCTGCGGTCGCGCCGAAATCGCCTGTGGCCAACGCAAGCGACGCCACCATACCCGACGTCAGCCAGTTGGTCGAACGGTGGGACGAGCTTGTGTCCGCCATGCGGGCCACGGGCAACAGCCTCGCCGCCACGGCACTGGCGCACGCGTCCCCGGCGACCGTCAATGGCAAGGGTGACGTCACTGTTGCCCTCGACGACGCGAATCCCATCTACGAGCAGGCGCTTGGCAAGGACGTGCAGGAGGTGACACGTTCGCTTCGCGCCCTGTTTCCGGGGGTCCAGCGCGTCGTCATTCGAGCTGCGACTGGATCCTCCGCTCCGCCGGCCCGCCTCACCGACGAGATGGTGCGCGCGGAGCGTCTCACCACAATGCGACGCAAGGATCCGGTGCTGGACAGGGCGATCGACGCACTCGATCTGGACCTCGCCGACTGATGCGTTTCGTCGGGCGCCCGAAGCCCTGCGCGTCGAAGCTCCTCGCTTGCCCCGGCACAGCGACGGGGCGTAGCTTATTCACTCCGAACGGTAGCAATCGAGATGGCTGATTTCATGAAGCTCCTGCAGCAAGCGCAGGAGACGCAGGGCAAGTTCCAGTCGATGCAGGCTGATCTTCAGCAGGAGACCGTAACGGCTTCTGCCGGAGGCGGCATGGTGACGGTCGAAGCGAATGGGCAGGGGACCGTCCGGTCGATCAAGATCGATCCGAGTGTCGTGAACGCCTCGGACGTCGAAATGTTGGAGGATCTCCTGCTCGTCGCGGTCACCGAGGCGCAGAAGAAGGCGCAGGAAATCGCGCAGCGCGAAATGGGCAAGCTCACCGGTGGGCTCAACCTGCCGTTCAAGCTTCCCTTCTAGCTCAGCGTTTCAATGTCAGCGATCGACGACCTCACGGGCGAGCTGGCCAGGCTGCCCGGCATCGGGCGTAAAACGGCGCTCCGGCTCACCTATTACCTCCTCAAGCAGCCCCCGGACCAGAGTCGTCGGTTGGCCGACGCGCTGCGGACCCTGTCGGACAAGGTTCGGGCGTGTTCCCGGTGTTTCAATCTCACCGAGGAGGAGCTTTGTGTCCTCTGTCGCGACCCTCGGCGTGACGCAGCGCTCATCTGCGTAGTCGAGGAAGCAGCGGACATTGGTGCGATTGAACGAGCAGGTGAGTATCGCGGTCAGTATCATGTGTTGGGTGGGCGGCTTTCCCCGCTCGATGGCGTGACGCCGGATGATTTGACGATTCCTCAGCTCGTTGGGCGGATCGAGCGGGGAGGAGTCCGCGAGGTAATTTTGGCGACGAATCCAAGTCTGGAGGGAGAGGCAACCGCTTTGTACGTGCAACGGCAGCTCACGACATACCCGGTCAGCATTACCAGGATTGCTCGGGGCCTCCCGGTCGGAGGCGATCTGGAGTATGCCGACGGCGTGACCATCGCGCAGGCATTGTCGGCCCGGAGGGCGATGTGAGCACGGCGAAAGCGTCTCGTCTTGCCGGTATTGGATTTGTTGGCGGGTTTGCGGTTGGTGCGGTTCTCTGGGCGGCCCAGGTGCAGCGAAGCCGTCGTGATCTCTTCAGTCGCTCGCCCATTCGTCGTTTGGCTGCACTGGGGTATCTCGGCGGACGGCCGGGCGTGGAAACCGCGCGTTTGCTGAAGGATTATGTGAAGTGGGAATCGCGACCCGTACTACGAAACCGCGGCCAGCGCCTGCTGCGCCGCATGGAAGCTTACCTCGATTAGGCCGAGATCCTCATGCCTGTAGGCGCTGCGAGCTGGTCGTTCACGGAAGACGACTTCGCCGCTATCACCGAGTCACTCAACCGCTTCCTCTACGAGAGCAGCGCACGCTGCACCATGCTCGTGGATCGCAGTGGCCAACTCGTGGCGACGGTCGGTGAGCAGCCAAAGTTCGACCCCACGGCATTTGCCACTTTGACAGCGGCAGACTTCAGTGCGAACGATCAGCTGGCGAAACTGATTGGTGAGACGGACTTCAACTCGCTCTTCCATCAGGGCGAAAAGGAGTCCATGTACCTGGCCGACGTCGCACGTCGCGTGATTCTCGTCGTGCTGTTCGACAACCGAACGACCCTGGGGCTCGTACGACTGAAGATGAAGCTCACTGTTGACGAGTTGACCAAGCTGTTCCAGCAGGTGTTCGCGCGCCCCACGGCGGCGCAAGGCGGTGCACCCGGCCTCCTTGCCGGCGCCGACGATGAAATCGACAGGCTGTTCCAATAAAGGAGAAAGACAGCCATGTCGATGATCAACTACGCGTCTCGCGAGATCAACTGCAAAATCGTGTATTACGGATCGGGGCTCGGGGGCAAGACCACGAATCTCGAGCACATCTACGGCAAGGTGCAGCCGGACACGCGCGGCAAGCTGATTTCGCTCGCCACCGAGACTGAGCGCACGCTGTTTTTTGATTTCCTGCCCGTCGACCTTGGTACCATTCGCGGCTTCAAGACCCGCTTCCACCTCTACACCGTGCCGGGCCAGGTGTACTACAACGCGAGCCGCAAGCTCATCCTCAAGGGAGTGGACGGCCTCGTCTTCGTGGCGGATTCGCAGGTCGAACGCATGGAAGCAAATCAGGAAGCCATGCAGAACCTGTACGACAACATGGCTGAATACGGCTATGATCTCACGAAGATGCCATTCATCATTCAGTACAACAAACGGGATCTCCCAAACGCGGCACCCATCAAGGAACTGCAGGCGGCGCTCAATCCAGGATGGGAGATCACCGACCCGACCAGGCAGCGCATTACACCAGATCCGTTTCACGCCGGTGAGTTTCTCGTCGAGCAACTGCCCACCGGCGAGTGGATCGAACGTGCTCCGTACTTCGAAGCGGTCGCCATGACGGGCGATGGCGTGTTCGAGACGTTGCGGGGTGTCAGCAAGCTTGTGCTCAAGTCACTTGCCTAACCACGTGAACTCAGCGTGAACCTTCCCAACGCCGTCACTGCAGGCCGCATTGCCATCACGCCGCTCATCGCGTGGTTGCCGCTCGCCCCGTCGTCGACGTTGCGGCTCACGGCGTTCATCCTCTTTACGATCGCCGCCATTACCGATTACATCGACGGACAACTCGCGCGGTCGCGCAAGCAGGAGACTGACTTGGGGCGCCTGCTGGACCCGCTCGCTGACAAGCTGTTGCTCGTGGCCACATGCATTCCGATGTACGTGCTCATGCGCCCCGTTGCGCATGCAGCTGACAGCTGGCCGTCCAAGGCGCTCGACAATGAATTGCCCTTCCGGACGCCGTTTGGCGACGTGCCGCTCACATGGTGGATTCTCGCCATCGTGCTCGGTCGCGAGCTCTTCATGACACTCTTCCGGCAGGTCGCGGCACGTCGGGGCGTGGTCATCGCGGCTATCGGACCCGCGAAATGGAAGACGGCCCTCCAACTGTTCTGGATTGGATGCGCATACTGCTGGTTCTGGATGGCCACGCTCGCGGCCACGCGCGGATGGGACAACCCGCTCTGGAACGTGTTCGCGAACTTCAACGGGCTCTGCGGCGTTGCGGCAATGACAGGCTCCGTTGCGCTCACGATCTACTCGCTCGGACTGTACCTGCGGAGCTACCGGCGCGTGTTCATCGGTGCGCCGGTGGGCGGCCGAAGCTGACACGACGACGTAGATGAAGATCGAAGTCGTCACCATCGGCGACGAGCTGCTCCTCGGCTACACGATCGACACCAACGCCGCCCATCTCGCGCGGACACTTGCTGCCGAGGGCGTCGAGATCGAGCGTCGCACGACGTGCGGTGACACGGCGGAATCCATTGCGACCGCGGTGAGCGAGGCCTTGGAGCGCACTGGCGCCGTGATTACGACCGGCGGCCTCGGGCCCACCAGCGACGATTTGACCAAGCCCTCGATCGCGGCGCTGTTCGGTCGTGATATGATCCTCGACGAAGTGCATCTCGCCTGGATGCAGGAGCGGTGGCGCACCCGATTTCAACGACCGATGCCGGAGTCGAACCGGCAACAGGCGATGCTGCCGTCAGGCGCGCGCAAGCTTGTGAATAACCACGGCTCAGCGCCGGGGATTTGGCTCGAGGACGAGCGCGGGCGCTGGGTCGCGATGCTCCCTGGGGTGCCGCGTGAAATGCGTGGCATGCTCGCCGACACGCTGCTGCCACTCGTGCGCGAGCGTCTTGGTGGCGGCGGTCGCGTCGTGCGATCGCGGACTTTACGCACCACGGGAATAGGCGAGTCGCACATCGCCGATCTCATAGCGACAATCGATGGTGGAGTCGGCGACGTGCAACTCGCCTACCTTCCTAACGCGGACGGCACGGACCTGCGTCTCACGATTCGGAACGTCTCGGCGGACGAGGCAGACGCTCGCCTGGCAAGCGCCGCGGCCCGCCTGCGAACCGTCGTCGGAGAAGCGGTCTATGGTGAAAACACGGCTGATCTCGCCGAGGTCGTGCTCGATCTCTGCCGCACGCGTGGATTGCACATCGGCGTCGCGGAAAGCTGCACGGGTGGCATGCTCGGCGCGCGCCTTACCGCGATTGCCGGAAGCAGCGATGTTGTGCGCGGCGGTGTCATTGCGTACGACAACGATGTGAAACAATCGGTGCTCGGTGTGGCCGAGGCGTTGCTCATCGAGCATGGCGCAGTGAGCGAACCAGTGGTGCGCGCCATGGCGTCCGGAGTTCGCGCGGTCATCGATGTCGACGTCGCACTGGCCATTACCGGAATCGCCGGACCTGGCGGAGGCAGCGAGGAAAAACCTGTCGGTACCGTCTGGATCGCCCTGGACTATCGCGGCGATGTGCAGTCCAGGCGGTTCGTGATGGTCGGCGACCGGGCAGAGGTGCGACACCGTTCCGCGCAGGCTGCGCTGGAGATGTTGCGGAGAAAATTGCTCGCTTCTGCTTAGCGTCAGCTGACCGCACCGGATGCGCGCTGTTCTTGCATCGCGATGGATGAAACTCGTTTCCTACTGGCGCCTGGCGACGCGCGCGGGCGCCGCCTTCTTCGCCCGGTTTCTTGCCCGCCATACGCGGCATCAGCGTACATTTCAGACGTACCCTGGACCAATTCGAATGTCAGACGCCGATCAGTTTCCACCAGACTCTACGGTCTCCGAACCACCCGCTAGTCCATCCGACGCCGAGATATTCGGTAGCGAAGACGCAGGCGTGCAGCCGCAGCTCGATGAGCAGCGCGAGAAGTATCTGCGCCTCGCTGCGGAATACGACAACTATCGCCGTCGTACGACGCGCGAACGGCAGGATGCACACCGCCAGGGCCAGGCCGACATGCTCAAGGGGCTGATCGACCCGCTCGACGACATCGGGCGGTTTGCGCACGTTGATCCTGCAACCACCGATTCGCAGACGCTCGTCGACGGCGTCGCCATGGTGGAAAAGAAGTTGACGAAGACGCTGGCCGGCCACGGTCTCGAGATCGTTGATCCGGCGGGCCATCCGTTCAATCCGGCCTTGCACGAGGCGGTCATGACGGAGCCGGCCGCGACGCCGGAAGAAGATCACCTCGTCGCGAGAACGTTCCAGGTCGGCTACGTGTTCAACGGGCAGCTGCTGCGTCCGGCGCGCGTGGTCGTGAAGCAATGGAACGGCTGACCCCGTAAGGTCTGCCATGGCTCCCCAGCAAGATTACTACGCCGTCCTCGGCGTACCGGCGTCCGCTACGCAGGACGAAATCAAGAAGAAGTATCGCAGCCTCGCGTCCAAGCATCATCCGGACAAGAATCCGAACGACCCAAAGGCCGCCGATACGTTCAAGGGGATTTCCGAAGCGTACACCACGCTTGGTGACCCTGAAAAGCGAAAGCAGTACGACGAGATGCGCCGCCTTGGAGCATTCGGAGGCTTTGGTGGTTCGGGCGCGTCGCGCGGTGGCCGTGCTGGTAGCACGGGTCAGCGGCCCGGCGCGAGCGGCAGCATCAACATGGACGACTTCGGAGACGTCGGACTCGGCGGGCTCGGCGACCTATTCAGCTCGATGTTTGGTGGCGGCGCGCGCACGGGATCGCAGAATGCTCGCAGCCGCGGCCCGCAGCGTGGCACCGATGTCGAAGCCGCGCTTGAGGTTCCGTTTCGCACGGCCGCAATGGGCGGTAAGGTGTCCGTCGAGCTGGATTTGAACGAAGAGTGTGCGACCTGTCATGGCAGTGGCGCCGCTCCGGGTGCGAAGCTCGAGACCTGCACCGAGTGCAACGGTCGCGGGACGATCAGCTTTGGCCAGGGTGGCTTCGCCGTGCAGAGACCATGTCCCGTTTGCCTCGGGCGCGGGCAGGTGCCAACGGAGCGGTGTCCAACGTGCGCCGGGGCAGGCGAGGTTCGGACGCGAAAGACGGTGCAGATCACAGTCCCGCCTGGCGTCGATACCGGCACAAAGATTCGCATGAAGGGGCAGGGCGCGCGCGGCACGAAGGGAGGCCCGCCGGGCGACTTGCTCATCACGTTCAACGTGAAAGCCGATCACTTCTACAAGCGCGAGGGTCTCGACCTGATTGCGCCTGTAAAGATCAGCATCGCGGACGCAACGCTCGGAAAGAAGATCAACGTAAAGACGCTCGACGGCACCAAGGTCTCCATCAAGATTCCGCCCGGAACGCAAAACGGAAAGCGATTCCGTGTGCGTACGCACGGCATCGAGAAGGACGGATCGAAGGGCGACCTGATTGTCGAGGTCGAGGTAACGGTGCCCGAAAAACTGACGCCAGAGCAGGAAGAGGCGATGCGCGCGTTTGCCGAGGCGATGAAGAACTAGCCTGCGAAATCAGGCGGCGAGAATCGGCAGTTCGCGCCTCGCGCGCTCGATCACGCCGCCGCCGAGCACCGTCGTGCCGGAGTACAGCACAAGCGATTGGCCAGGCGAAATTGCGGCGACTGCTGCGTCGAGCGCGATCTCCACTTCGTCACCGTCGACGCGAACGAGTGTTCCACGCGCGGGCGCGGCGTGGTGACGGATCTGCACCTCCACCTCGTCGCCAACAGCCGGGATATCCACCAACCAGTTGATCTCTCGCGCGATAACGCCGCGGCCGAGGAGTTCCTCGCGCGGACCGATCACCACTTCGCCGGACGTTGGCCTGATTTCCACAACGAACATCGCTTCGCGGAATCCGCCTGGCAGTCCGCGGCGCTGCCCAACCGTGTATCTCGCAAAACCATCATGCTCGCCGAGGACAGTTCCGTCGCGCCGAACGAACAGCCCGGGGCGCAGCGACGGCGCATCTGCACCAAACACACGCGCGATGATCTTCGTGTGATCGCCGTCGGGAACGAAGCAGATGTCCTGACTTTCTGCCTTCTCCGCAATCAGCTCGAGCCCGAGTTCACGAGCGACGGCGCGCGTCTCGGCCTTCGTCTGCGCGCCCACTGGCAGGATCATGCGTGAGAGGACGCTCCGCGAGATGCCCCACAGGAAGTACGATTGGTCCTTTGCCGGATCGAGGCCGCGATGCAGCGTGCCGTCGCGCACCTGTGCGTAGTGCCCCGTTGCGATCCAGCGCGCGTCGATTGCGTCCGCCTTGCGCAGCAAGTCGCGGAACTTCGTGAAGGTATTGCAGCGCACGCAGGGAATTGGCGTGCGGCCGCGTGAGTATTCGTCGACGAAATCCTGGACCACGTCGCGACCGAACGCGCTCTCGAGATTGAGCACGTAGTGCGGCACGCCGAGCTGCTCGCAAATGCGGCGCGCGTCGTTCACGCTATCGAGCGAACAGCAGGGGCGGTCGGGAAGATCCTCGCCGTGGCAGAACAACTTCATCGTCGCACCGACGACGTCGTAGCCCTGCTTCACGAGCAACGCCGCGGCGACGGACGAATCCACGCCTCCACTCATCGCCACCAGCACACGCTCGCGCATCAGCGTGTCACGCCGTCGCGAGACGGCGCGCCTTCTCGACCAACATGGGGAACACCTCGGCCACACGATCCACGCAGGCGTCCGTCGTCAGGCAGCCAAGGCTCATGCGAATGGCCGAACTGGCGAGATCGGCCTGCACGCCGAGCGCGGCCAGCACGTGTGATGGCGATATGCTTCCGCTCTGGCACGCTGAACCTGCAGAACAAGCGATGCCACGGAGGTCCAGCGCCATCAGTAATGACTCGCTGTCCGTACCCGGGACCGAGATGTTCATGATGTGTGGCGCGCGGGGTGCGCCGCGTCCATGAATCACGGCGTCGGGGATGCGCTCGAGCAGTGCGGACTCGAGTCGGTCGCGAAACGCAGACAGCTTTGTCCACTCGTGCTCACGTTCGGCAACCGCCAACTCCGCGGCGCACGCGAGGCCTACCGCCATCGCGACGTTCTCGGTGCCTGGCCGACGCCCACGATCCTGATCCCCGCCGAACATCAACGGCTGAACTGGCGTTCCACGACGGACATAGAGCGCACCAATTCCCTTTGGCGCGCCGATCTTGTGGCCGGAGATGGAGAGGACGTCGAATGGTGCCGTCCGCGCATCGACGACAACCTTGCCGAATGCCTGCACGGCGTCGGTGTGGAAGACGGCGCCCTTTGCCTTGGCGCGGGCCGCGAGTTCGGGGACGGGCTGAAGCACGCCGATCTCGTTATTCACCCACATGATCGAAACGATCGCGACCTTGTCGTCCACAAGTGCATCGAATGACGCGTCGTCCACGATGCCGGTCGGGGCCATGGAGAGAATGCGTTCGTCGCCACCTTCCTTCCTGGCCTGATGCGCCGCGGCGAGGACCGCCTTGTGTTCGATTGGTGTGGTGACGACCGCCGTGCGCCCCTCGGCGCGTCGCGCACGCCAGACACCAAGCATCGCCAAATTGTCGGCTTCGGTGCCACACGACGTGAAGACGACCTCGTCTGCGGAGGCGCCAAGACATCGTGCGACGCGCTCGTGCGCCTCATCGAGGGCTGTTCGCGCTTCGCGACCCCACCGGTGCACACTGGACGGGTTGCCGAAGCGCGCGCCAAAGAAGGGACGCATTGCGTCGAGCACCTCGTCGCGCACTGGTGTTGTGGCGGCGTGATCGAGATAGATGGGTTCTGGCATACGATTGAAAGGTAGCGACCTACTGCCGGGGCTGAAAAGGAGTGTTGACACCGAGACTGGGCCAGGTACGTATACTGAGCCATGACTGAGCCTTATCGATCCTCCCTTGCCCCGTCGGCACACGGCGAACAGTTGAGCAGCCGCGACGCCGACGAGGCGCGCGAGCGAGCAATCCGTCTTCTGACAGACGCGTATGCGTATGACGTCATAACGGACTTCGAGTTCGAGCGTCGCCTTTCGCAACTCGGCCTGTCAGCAACCCGGGCCTCGATCGATGCCGTGGTCGCCGACCTGCCCATCGCGGGGAGCGTGGCTCGCGAGACGACGTCGAGCTTCGCGCTGTCTGTGCCCCAAGAGGGCAAGATTGTTGGCTTCATGAGCGAGACGCGTCGGAAAGGGCCGTGGCGCGTGCCCCAGCACCTGACGATTCGCGCCATCATGTGCGACATGAAGGTAGATCTTCGCTACGCCGCTATCCCGCCCGGGTGCATGATCGAAGTAAAATCGGTCATGTCGAGCGTGTCGATCATCGTACCTCCTGGAATGGCTGTCAGCTTCCACGTCGACCCAATTCTTGGTGCGGCGGGAAGCTCCGCGGACGGAGGCCTGAATGAGAGGTCGGCGCACGTCCACGTCCACGGCAGCGCAATCATGTCGGACGTGCGCGTTCGAGTGCGGCAACTGGGGCGCTAACTGCGGCGGACCGCCCGCTCGCTGGCGCTCGCTCGACAGAGGACGGCTGTTACTTGCCGTCAAGCGAGCAACGCGAGCAGCCGTCTGCGGTCAAGCGAGCAAGGCGAGCGGCCGTCCTGCGGTCACGCGAGCAACGCGAGCGGCTGTCTGCGGTCAAGCATCAATCGGCATCCACGCCTCCGCTCGTAACGACGCGTAACCGCGTAGCACCACTTCGAGGTCTCGTCGGCCGTCGGCCGCGGGCGTGACTGGATCGCGACCTTCAGACACCGCGGCAATGAATTCGCGGATCTCACTCAGGTAGCCGATACGGTCGGCGTCTGGAATTGGCAGACGCACCTGCTGCAGTGTGGGCGACATGAGCTTTTCCGAAAGCCATGACGGCCTCACATACGACACCAATTCCGTGAGCAACTGCGCCTCGGCAGGATACAGCTCCACGTAACTCTTGCCTGGCCAGAGTTGCAGCACCCCGCGCTCGCCGGAAATGATGATGTCCGGATTGTGACCGCGCGGGCCGGACCAGTTCAGCAGCATGTGCGCCTGCCAACCCGCTGCGCTGGAGAATAGCGCCTGCACGCTATCATCGCCGCTGATCTTCGTGTTGATCTGTTGGGCACGCGTCGCGAAAACGCGATCCGGTTCGCCCATCACCATGCGGAGCGCGCGGATATAGTGCACGCCGATGTCCATGAGGACGCCGCCGCCCATGAGCTCCGCATCGGCTTTCCAGCCGTCTG
>JBDTMO010000092.1:0-12003 GCA_039934235.1 bacterium
TGGATCTCAGGCCGTCCGAGCGCGATGTGCGAAGGAGCGTCCACGCCGCGTGACACGCCGTTCCTGGTACACCGGCGCCACGGGCTCCTCGATAACGACGCGCGGCCGAACCATGCGCACGCCGTAGCGGCTGGCATAGGCTGGCGGTTCATATCCATATCCTATTGTTTGCACGCAGGGGGCAGTGCTTGCCGCGTCCTGATAGGCAGTTGCCACGGGCGCGTCGGGATATGCCGATACGGCCCCCGCCGCTGACGTGGGATATGCGTTGCCGACGGGATATTGCGTCCCGGGCCGAGGACCGATCATGACATTTCCGAGGAAGGTCCCACCAGGCGCGTAGTTCGCGAACGCCGCCGCACCGACAAAGTTGTCGCCGAGAATTCCGTAGTTCCCGCCACCGACGATGTTGTCGTGCGCGGAGAAGCTCATCACGCGTGAGTGAGCGGGTCCAAAGACGAAGGCGGCATTCGTGGGCGACATCATCGTGTTGTGCGCGATGAGCACCTCCATCGGCGTGCCGAAGGTCGCGAAGCCTCGGCCGTCGCCCTTGAATTCGCCCACGTTGATGTTGGCGAACACGTTGTCGGTGATGGCAATGCGGCGCGTCTGGCCGGTGGGAAACTTGTTGTCCGGCGCGCCGGCCACGTTGGATCCCGCCCCAACATTCCGGATCAGGTTGAAGCGGATCGTCACGTCCTGCGTGACGCACCATGTACAGCTGCCATTCTGGTTCACGCTCTTGATGGCGATCGCGGTTCCGTTCTGGCCGTGCTCCCAGTTGTTCTCGAGAATGTTGCCCTCGAGCAGCACGCGCTGTGCGTGCTTGAGCTCGAAGAGATTTTTCACGAGCCACTTCCCGTTCTTCCACGATAGCAACTTCGTGAAGTGATTCCGCCGAATTTCCATGTCACTCGGCGTAAGCCCCTTCACCGCCGGATCCGACCCGCCAAAAATGATGTTCTCGCCGGCAGCCTCGAGGTAGTTGTTCACGATCTTGAACGGACCCGGGCCGTTCCATCCGGCAATCGCCTGCGAATCGGAACCCCTGTCGTGACACTCACTCAACCATGAGTCGATCACGGCACTCGACGCCGAGTTGAAGGTCACGCATCGGCGAAGCGCGACTTCCGGGAGTCCGTGAATGAACATGCGGTCGAGGATGAGATCGTGCGGAATTCCGTCTTCGGTCCGTTGCTCGCCATCGAGGCCGATGAGTCCATAGCTCTGCGTGACGGATGGTGCCACGCCGACGTTCAGCCCCACCAGGCGATAGTGGTGAGCGCCCGCCGCTGTCTTGATGGCATGGTTCGAATTCGGCGTGAGTATCTGCGGCAGCGCGAGACTGGCCGCGACGGTGGGTGTCATCCGCGTGCCTTCGGCCGGCAGGCTGTTGTAGTTGGCGGGGCGAATGACGATCCAGTTGGTGCTCGTCGTGTTCTTGTTTGGCAGGATGAAGTTGCCCGTGAACGAGGCGCCTTTTGCAAGCTCGATCACATCGCCTGGCTGCGCCTTGCCTAGTGCCGCCTGCAAGTTGTCGCCGGAGCTGACCTTGATGATCGTGCGTCCTGCTGCCGGAGCAGTGACTGCCGCGGTGTTGAGGTAGATGCGCGGCAATTCAGGAGTGATGTCCTGCGCCGAGGCGTTCGCGCTGGCGGCGGATAGCAATGCCAGTAGTGCAACAGGACCTTTCACTCCGTTCCTCCTTTTGTCGTCCTGAGCGCGCAGCGAGTCCGTTGTCATCCTGAGCGAGCGCAGCGAGTCGAAGGACCTGCACCCGTTGTCATCCTGAGCGTAGCGAAGGACCTGCACCATCAAGTGGACAGGGTACCGCTCCGGACGCGCTGCTCCAAAGCTGCCGCGGTTACTCTTGCTTCCGCCACCACCGATTCGGGATACCCCGCAAGCTCGAGTATGGCCAGTGCATTGCGGGTCGAGCAGGCTCCGGGATGCAGATGGTAGTCGAATGTGAGCGCGCCGTCGCGCACTTCTTCACGAAAGTGGTACGACCCGAAGTCCGGAAGGAGCTCGAGCAGCTCCACGTCATGCGTCGCCACGATCACGATGCTGTCGCCGCGATCGAGCTCGGCGAGCACGGCATGTGCGGCCGCGATGCGCTCGATGGAATTGGTGCCGCGAAAGAGCTCGTCGATGAGGATCAGCCGCTGGTCATCTGACGGCGACGTAAAGAGCGCGCCCACCGCATCCACCTCAGCCCGATAGTAGCTCTTTCCTTCGAGGAGGCTGTCCGCTCGACCGATGGACGTACGCACCGCGAGCTTCGGGGCGCACCACGACTTCGCGAACACGGTGTAAATCGTTCGTGCGAGAACAGCGTTGACGCCAACGGTCCGTACGAATGTCGATTTCCCGGACATGTTCGATCCGGTCAGCACGATGTTGCGTCCGTCGAGCGTCAACGAATTGGGGACCGGATCGTCGAGCACGGGATGTGTGATCGTCGAGACGGCAAAGGCGCGTTCGCGGCTCGCCATGAATTCCGGCCGACACCAGGTGCGTGGTTCATTGCGAAGGGTGGCGACCGACAGCATGACATCGAGTTCGCCGATCGCTTCGTACATCTCGCGAATAGCGGCGCGCCGAGCGCGAATCGCCTCGGCGCTCCATGCGAATGCGCTGACATCGGCCAACAGGAGCAGATTGATGTAGGTGTAGATCATTGCGTCGATGTCGCCACGTGGCTCATACGTCGACCAACGGCCTGCGCGGCCGATCCATTCCAGTCGCTTCATCTCGACGCGCAATGCCGTCGTTTGCGCAGCGAGTTCAGCTGCGTCTATTCTGGAGAGCGTTCGTGCCGCTCGGAGCATCGGCTCCAGTGATCGCAGCGCTGGCAAAAATGGCTCGATGCGCGTTTGCAGCACGAGTCGCACGACGATGTTGGCGACCGTACACGCCAGCACACCAAGAATCATCGAAGGATGCCAGAGCGTTGCCGCCAACATGGCGACCGACGCAACGGTGAGGAGCGGTGTAAAGCGCGCCGCAAAAGGAAGCGCAGGCAGTGCCCCGCCGAAAAGCGCGGGTAACCTTGACGCGGACCAGTGATTCAACTTCGTCAGCGTAGCGCGAATCCGATCGCGCAACGCGGCGTCAGAGACGAGACGGCTCACGCCCGCGTCGAAGCGAAGCAGGTGGTCATCCGAGTGATCTTCGCGGCGAAGACGGGCGTACAGCAGATGTTGGCCCGGCCAGCTCGCCGTGCGATCAATCCGCTGAAAGACCAAATCAAGATCGAGGTCTGCCCACGTGCGGTCGGGCAGTGACGCGCATTCGCGTTCGATGTCCCTGAAATAACGGGCCACAGCGAGCATGTCGTACTCGCGCTGCAGCTTCCCGGATTTCGTCAGCCGATACGTGTCGATCGACGCCTTGATGCCGTAAACGACAAAGGCGCCACAGATGAGCGCCACGATCACCGATGCGGGACTCACAAGCGGCGGGTGCGGGAAATGGCTATCCAGCCACCCGCGCTACTTCCACGGCGGCGCAGCGCCCTTTTTCTTCGGCAGGTCCGGATTCTCGCGATACAGCGTGCACGTCCGCCCAATCGTCTGCACGACATCCGCACCGAGCTTCTCCGCCAACTCGTGCGAGGCGTCTTGTGGCTTGACGTCCGCCGCCTTGACCATCGCAATCTTCACCAGTTCATGCGTGCGCAGCGCGTCGTCGATCGTCTGCAGCAGCGCATCAGTCAAGCCTTGATGCCCCACATGCACGAGCGGCGTGAGATGATGCGCCTCAGCGCGCAGAGCGGCGCGCTCCTTGGAAGTAAGTGTCATGGCCGAACCGGATCGTGCGTGAGAAGAATGATTGGATAGGGATTGATCGGATCGCCGTCCCAATACTTTCCGTCGGGCGGCATGCGCATGACTTGAAAGTGCAGATGCGGCGTGTCCTTCGGCGCGTTGCCCGTTGTTCCGACGAACCCCAGCGTGTCACCTCGCGCCACCATCGCGCCCTGCGCCAGCCCGGGCTGGTAGCCGTCGAGATGCGCATAGTAATACACCACGCGTCCTTGCGGGTCGGTGGCGTAGATGCTGTTGCCTCCGAGCGTGCTCACGCTGATACGCAGGATGCGGCCGCTGTCCGCGGACAGGACTGGCGTCCCGCGGGGCGCCAGGATGTCGAGCGCCCGGTGTACCCGCGCCCCATCACGCCCCTCGTCGAAGGTGTCCTGAAGCTGACTCCTTGTAATGCCCGCCACAGGAATGAAAATCCCGCGCGCCAGGAGATAGTCAACCGCCTCGACACTCGACACACTCGTTGCACCCAACGATGCACTCGTCGTCGCGCCAGTGACCACTTCCCGCGGAGTAGTCGCAGGCGCTGACGCTGTCGCGGAATAGAGATGCCGAGCGCAGCCTGAAACGGCGAGCACGACGAGAAGCACGAGCGAGTGACGCGTCGCTATCGGGACGCGCAATGCTCGACGCCTCTCACCATCATGGCACGAGCAGGACTTTGCCCGTCGTGCGCCGGCCTTCGAGTGCGCGGTGCGCTTCGGACGCGTGAACGAGTGGCACTTCTCGATCGATGCGCAACTTCAGCGATCCGTCTCGCACCCAGCCAAGCACGTCGCCGGCGCGCCACGCAAGCTCCTCACGAGTTGCCACGTAGTGCCCCAGCGTTGGTCGCGTAAGAAAAATCGACCCCTTTTGGTTGAGCACATTCGGATCGAACGGAGCAACCGGCCCACTCGACTGGCCAAACAACACGAGCATCCCGCGACGCGAAAGACAGTCGAGGCTCTTGAGGAACGTCGTTGCACCCACGGAATCGTACACCACATGAACGCCCGCCCCGTTGGTGATGCGCTTTACCTCGGCAACGAAATCCTGCGTCGTATACAGGATCGTGTCGTGCGCACCCGCTTCCTTCGCGAGCGCGGCCTTCTTTTCCGTCGACACCGTTCCGATGACGTGTGCGCCAATGCGCCGCGCCATCTGGCAAAGAATGAGGCCGACGCCGCCCGCGGCCGCGTGCACGAGACACCGGTCTCCTGCCTTGAGCGGGTACGTCGACGTCGCGAGATAGTGTCCGGTCATTCCTTGCAGCATTGCCGCCGCGGCGACGCGCGATTCGAGGCCTTCGGGAACGGCCACAAGCTTGTCGGACTTTGCGAGCGACAGCTCGGCGTACGCTCCCTGAAAGCTCTGCGACGCAACGCGATCGCCCACCGCGACGTCGCTCACGCCTTCACCAACGGCCACCACCGTCCCGGCGCCTTCAGTTCCCGGCGTGAAGGGAAGTGAGCTCTTGTAGAGTCCCTTCCGATGATACACATCGATGAAATTCACACCGATCGATTCCATCCGCACCAGCGCTTCGCCTGGACCGGGAATTGGATCGTCGATGTCTTCCAGCTGCATGACCTCTGGCCCGCCCGTCTCCTCGATTCGGATGGCTCGCATGCGCGCTCTCGGGTGAGTGACACCCGGATAATAACGTCAGCGCACGGCGACGACGCGCGGCGGAAGCACCCCGACACTTCGCAGCAGCGCGACGTATCGTGCGCTGCCCCGGATCGCGTCGAAGATTGCCGACGTCGCCGACTCGGTTGCAAAGAAAGGATCGCGCGCTCGAACGGCGCGCTCGACGCGGTCGAGCGCTTCGGTGGTGTCCTTCATCCCGAGCGCAATGCGGGCGATGGCGATGTCGCTGCCGGGCCCGGCCGGCATGGACTCGACTCGAGCGCGCATGCGACGAGCGGCATTGGTATCGCCGGACATCGCGTATGCGTAGCCGAGGAGCCCGAGCGCCGTACGCGAGGTAGGATCGATCTGCACCGCCGCTTCGAGCGGCGCAACCGCGGCAGCCGGCTGGCGCAAATACAAGTGCGTCGCGCCAAGCATGAACCGCGTCACGACGAGCGACGAATCGTACGACACCGCACGTTCGCCCACTGCCAGCGCCTCGTTCGCGCGACCGGACAACCCGAGCGACAGCCCAAGTGAGCCGGCGATGATCGGCGACGACGGATCGAGCTGCGCTGCCCGTTCGAGTGCGCGCGTCGCCTCTGGAATTCGCCCGGTCACGAGCAGCAGCTCGCCGAGCCACTGCTGCGCCGGCGCATACCGGGCGTTCAACGCGATCGCTCGGCGAAAGTCACGCTCGGCGTCGATCCATTTCCAGTTTCGTCCCTGGAGGACGCCGCGTGACGCCCACGCCTCTGCGAGCGTGGTGTCGAGCGCTATCGCATGGTCCGCGCTCTTGAGCGCGGCAACCAGCGTCGGTTCCGCGGGCGCATTGGTGTACAGCGGGAGCAGCCCTTGTGCGTCGGCCAGGCCACTATACGCCGGCGCGAGACTCGCATCTTTTGCGATGGCCTGCTTGAAGTATGTAATCGCCTGCTGTAACGACGCCGCAGTCCTCCGCCCGAGCTGAAACCGTCCTCGCAGGTAGAGGTCGTAAGCCTGTCCTGCGACTTCGTTGGCCTTGCTGTCCAGAGGTGCGCTGTCGCTCGATGCGAGTGCCGTTGGCGCGGCGCCGACGGCGCTGCTCACCGCATCGGTGATCGCGCGAGCCAATCCCTCCTGGACGGTAAGAAGGTCGGTGGCATCGCGCTCATACATGTCAGACCAGCGCATCACGCCATCGCTGACGCCGACGAGGCGCGCAGTAACGCGCAGCCGCTTTCCCTCGCGCTGAACGGTGCCCTCGAGCTGCAGCGCCACGTTGAGGGCCTTGCCGATATCGCTCGGGCTACGCCCTGCGGCAAGCATCGCCGCCGCGCGGGACGGTGACACGACATGCACGTGGGGGATGCGGCCCAGCGCAGCGGCGAGCTCGTTGGTGATACCGTCCGCGAGATATGCGTTGCCAGAATCCGACCCGATGCTCACGAGGGGGACGACGACGATGGACGATGCGGCGGGCGCAGGGGCCACCGCTTGCGCAACCTGCGTGACGACCGGCGGCCGACGCGAAACCGCCACCGCCGTTCCGAGCGCGCCGACTACAACGATGGCCGCGGCCGCAACGCGCCAATCGCGGAATGCGCGCAGGCTCGGTTTGCGACTTTCGGGCGCGATATAGATCCCGCTGATCACCGACGGGTCGTCGAGCATGGCAAGAAGTTCCGCCGCCGATTGCGGACGATCGGTTGGCTCGCGCCGCAGGCACTTCATGATGAGCTCCGACAGCGCGATCGGCACATCACTCCGAATGCTCGTCAGGGCGGGCGGGTCCTGCGTCATCCGGGCAGCGAGCAACGCGCGTGGTGGCATGCCGGCAAACGGTGGACGCCCACTCAGCATCTCATATGCGGTGATGCCGAATGCGTAAATGTCCGCGCGATGATCGACGTCGGGATCGGCGGCAGCCTGCTCGGGCGCCATGTACAGTGGCGTGCCCAGCGACGTGCCCGTGCCAGTCAGCGTGAGGTCCTGCGCGTGATTCGCACCTGAGCGTCGCGCCGAACTGATCGCCTTGGCGACGCCAAAATCGGTGACCGTCGCGGCTCCTGCGGCCAGCAAGATGTTGTGCGGCTTGATGTCGCGGTGCACCACACCACGCTCGTGCGCGTACGCAAGCGCTCGTGCCACGTCCTTGAGAATCGAAACCGTTTCGCGTACGGACAACGCACCCTTTGTCGCAATGCAGGTCCCCAGCGATTCTCCTTCGACGTACGGCATGACGAAGAAGGGAAGCCCCGCGGCTTCGCCAGCGCTCAACACACCAACGATGTGCGGATGCTGCAGGCCGGCAGACAGGAGGATCTCGCGCTTGAAGCGATCGACGGAGACCGCTGCGGCGAGATGCTCGGGGAGAACCTTGACGGCGACGCGACGCTGCAATGCCTCATCGAACGCGACGAACACGCGCGACATGCCGCCGCCACCGAGCTCGCGCTCAATAGCGTAGCCCGGGCCGAGGGCAGCGGTCAGTTGGTCGATGAGGAGCGAATGCATGTTCGGTTGGCGTTATTTGTCTGACAGCCAGAGCCCCCGAAAGGATGCATTTCCTCGCGTGGTCGCGACCGCGTGCAACGGCACGGATGAGTTCCGCCTTAGCCAGCCAGTTCCTTCTGAGCTGGATATCCCTGTTGCCGTCGCCCCACGTCGCCCTCGTGCTTCGCGGTCGTCTTGTAGAGCTCGAAGCGACCATCGATCGCATGCCGCGCACACCGCGTTCGCACGGCCTGCATTTCGGACGTCGACATCGGTGTAAAATGGCGCGCAACGCCGACGTTCTGCCGCAACACTTTCGCGGAATCAATGCCCGTCACGGTGACGGCAACCGGAAGGCTCATCGCGTAGCGCAGCGCTTCTTTCGCACCAACAGCACGCTTCGACACAGCAACTCCTTCCCCACCGAGGCTTTTCATACCGATCGCCGCAATGCCCTGTCGAGCAAGCTCGGGGAGCACTTGCTGTTCGAAACTGCGGAAGGTTGCGTCAAAGCAGTTGAGCGGCAGTTGGCATGTGTCAAAGGCATAGCCGTGGGACAGCATTTCGAGGTGCAGCGCCGGGTCCTTGTGACCCGTGAAGCCGACGAACCGAACGAGTCCCTTCGCCCTCGCCCGGTCGAGCGCTTCGATCACGCCGCCCTTCATGAAATGGCGTTCGGGGTCGCCGGCATAGGCCACTTCGTGCACCTGCCACAGGTCGATGTGATCGGTCTTGAGGCGCCGCAACGAGTCCTCGAGCTGGCGCATGGCGGTGCGTGCGTCGCGGCCGTGCGTACATACCTTCGTCATGAGAAACACGCGCTCCCGCCACCCATTCGCGAGCGCCTTTCCCATCCGCTGTTCGCTCACGCCGTCGTGATACTCCCACGCATTGTCCATGAACGTGATGCCGTCATCGATGGCGCGGTGCACCAGCGAGATCGCTTCGCGCTCCGCACCTATTTGCCCGAGATGGTATCCACCCAATCCCAGCGCAGACACGGTTTCACCTGTCTTTCCAAGCGCTCGGCGAGGAATTTCCTGCGTCATTGCCACGCGTGCTCCAGTGATCGAGAAATTGGGCGTTTGGCGCTGGTGCAGGAACCGAACCTTCGCCGCTGTTGCCGGGGAGATTTCCGGACTAACTTTCTCGCCTGTCGAGACCCGAACGGAGATTGAGATGTCGGTTGAACCAACGAATTCTCACGCAGGCCAGCACATTCCCTTCAAGCAGGAAGGCTGGGGCGTCGCTTTTTTCGTCGTCATGCTCGCGGTCGCGTCGGCTGGCGGCGCGTGGTACGTGCACAAGACGACCTACAAAGCCCCTACTGACGTGCGCTTCCACGCGGCTGGCACAACGACCCCGGCTCACTAGACGAACATCGGAAGTAGCGTTCATCACGCAACGGAAACGCCCGGATACGGCTTCACGCTGTATCCGGGCGTTTCGCATCGCACCCTAATGCGGCGTGATGGAATCCTTGTTCGCGCGAATTTTCTTCACGTAGTCGAGCGTCTCCAGATAGCGCCAACGCTCGACATTCGGCGCGACACGCTCGATACTCGGCCACGTTCGATTGTCGAGTTGCGCGGCAAACGCTGCCTTTCGCGCACGCATGATTGTTCCCTCGCCGGCATTGTAGCCCGCGAACATGAAATGCCATCGCTCGGGCTCTTCGACGTCCGGCTTCCAAAGCGTCCAGAGATCCCGGTCGTGCAGGATGCCCGCCGCAATGTTCCACTCCGGGTTGTCGATGGCCCCAAAGTTTGGCAGTGCGGTGCGAATCAACCCGTACGTCGACGGCATGAGCTGCATGATGCCGCGTGCACCAACCCTGCTGCGCGCGCCTGGCGTGAGATCACTCTCGGCCATGCCTTGCGCCTTGAACCAGTGCCAGTCTGTTCCTACCCCGAAATAGCGCTTCGTGTACTTCTTGAAGATCGGATCGTAGCGCTCCGTCGCGCGCTTGGTTTGGCGCAACTCATCAGCGCGCTGCAGCTCTCGCTTGACCTTGGCGACCCGCTCGCCCGCGTTCTGGGCCGAGGCCGTCATCGAAACACTGACGAGCGCGACACTCCCGCTGAGTACGATGCGAAGAAGCAATGGTCGCCAGGACATTATCCCAGCGCCTTTCCGATGATCATGGCGATGGAGATGAAGATGGCTGCGATGAAGATTGCCACTGCGACATTCCCTTTCTGCAACTCGGCGGGAAAGTCCACCTCCGGAGTGAGCCTGTCGATCACTCTGTAGGACACAAACATGAGCACGACGCCGATGATGGCGTATATGACGTTCAGCGCGATGACGGAGAATTGCATGCCACCTCCAGGACCGTGTACCCAACGAGCGCCTTCACTGCCGGCGAGCCGCAGCAATGATGCACGGCTGGCCAGCCTGCGTCCAATTGGCTAACCTCACGCCTCAACCATACGCAGTCAGCGAGTCATTGTGTCGCCATTCGATTACGCCAGAGAAACCGATCTCGCTCGCGCCCTCGTGCGGCTCGCTGAGCCAGGCCAGATGCCCATTGGCGGAGGGACGGATCTTCTCGTCACCATAGAAGAGGGTCTCGCACACCCAACTGGTGTCGTTGACGTCCGGAGCCTCGCCGAATCACTCGGCATCACGGCTGCCCCCGATGGTTCGTTGCGAATTGGCGGTGCATGTCGCTTGGACGACATCGCCGCACATCCCGAAGTACGGAATGCGTTTCCGCTGTTGGCCTTGGCTTGCGAGCACGTTGGAACGCCAGCGATCCGCGCGATGGCGACGTTGGCCGGTAACCTCGCACAGCGGCCCAGGTGCTGGTATTTCCGTCGCAACGTTGCCTGCCACAAGAACGGGGGCACCACCTGCCCCGCGCATGACGGAGAGAATCAGTATCACGCTATTCTCGATGGTGGACCATGCTGGATGGTGCATCCGTCGGATCCGGCCGTCGCACTCGTTGCGCTCGATGCGGACATCGAGATCACCGGGCTCAATGGCGCGCGTACCGTCAACGCAGCCGACTTCTTCGTGCTGCCCAGCGCGCGCATGCATCGCGAAACGGTGCTGCGCGACGGCGAGTTGATCATCGCCATTCGCCTGCCTGCGGCGGCCCGTGGTGGGCTCCAGCGCTACACAAAGCTCATGCAGCGCGACGCGTGGGATTTCGCGCTCGTGAGCCTCGCCGCCGTCCGGCGGACGGACGGAGACGTCCGACTCGTACTCGGCGGCGTGTCTCCTCGGCCGTATCGCATCTACACGTCGGTAGAAGAAGAGGCGATGTCGGGCGGGTTGGACGAAGAGACAATCGTTGGTCTCGCCGAACGCGCGTTGTTGGACGCGGAGCCGCTGGCGAAGAACGGCTACAAGGTGGAGCTCGCGGCGTCACTGCTCCGCGACGCAATCCGGGAAATCGCGGCTGAGTGAATTGTCATCCCGCAAGCGCGAAGCGCATGTCGGGATCTGCCACTCGCCGCGTTGTGGTTGCCTTCAGGCGCGAGGAACACAGATCCCGACGCTCGCTCGCTGCGCTCGTTCGCGCGGGATGACAGTTACGACAGCTTGTCCATGAACGCCATCTTGGCGCGTTCGATGCCGCTCACCACCTGCGCCAGATGCGGCACGTCGTTCGGGCAGGAGAATCGCGGTAGGTGATACAGCTCGTCCGGATCGCTCCCCAAGCGGCGCACATGCTGCGGCTCAGTGGTCACGGCGGCGACGAGCCCGGCCTCGCGCA
The DNA here is from genome assembly GCA_039934235.1 of bacterium. Lineage (GTDB taxonomy): Bacteria > Gemmatimonadota > Gemmatimonadetes > Gemmatimonadales > Gemmatimonadaceae > AG11. The sequence goes on from JBDTMO010000092.1 coordinate 11,641, forward strand.
CCGCAGCCATCGTCTCCCGAGTGTAGTCCGCCGGCGTGCCATTCGGATAGCAGAACACCGGGATGGCAGACGGGCACTCTTCACGGAGCCGCCGCCATGATTCACGAATCTCCCACGAAATCTGATCCGGGCCGAGTCGCGACAGAATGGGGTGGGTGACTGTGTGTGGGCCAACCTCGACGAGTCCCTTGGCGATGAGACTGCGGAAATCGTCCCACGTCATTGTCGCATATGCCCCGGGAGGCGAGCCGGACGTGTCCACCTGCAGCGCCGCGCACAGGTGATCGACGCCGGCCAGACGATCCTTCTCGGCGACAAGCTTCAATCGCTCCGTAAAATCCATCGCTGCAACGCGGCCCTCGT
>JBDTMO010000093.1:0-12002 GCA_039934235.1 bacterium
GGCTGGACGGACAGTGGAGATTTTCCGACTCCGCAGTCGTGGTGGAAGTATCTCGACGAAATGGCACAGCGAATCGAAGTGCCGCTACGCACGACGATCGACGCGGGGCGGTGATCGCACACTCCGTATCCCACTTCCAGGTCTGCACCTGCTTGCACTCCAATGCACGTTATCATGCACGGCATTGGGTTGGCAATTTACAAGTATGTCGGGATTGACATATGTCTTCCTCGACATAGTCTTCAGGGAAGATGGCAACGACCGACAAGCCATTGGTGTGGCTGCGTGGTGAGGTGAAGAGTCCACCGCTCTCCGCGAACGCGCGACTGGAGGCCGGCGGATTCTTGCGACGATTGCAGGGCGGCGAGAAGCTCAGTTTGCCGCACTCGCGCCCAATGCCGTCGGTTGGTGGGCGTTGCCATGAGGTCCGGATCGTTGATGAGACGAAGACGTGGCGGATCCTGTATCGGATCGACACGGACGCCATCATCATCGCGGATGTGTTTCAGAAGACGACGCAACAGACGCCGGTACGAGTGATTGCGGACTGCAAACGCCGGCTGCGACTGTATGATCACGCGACCCGGGAGGACTGAGCTGATGGATGCAAGAAAGCGGAAGCGCGTCGAAGCGGCCGGATGGGCCGTTGGCGATACGGCGGCGTTTTTGAAGCTGGCGCCGGAAGAGGCGGCGCTCGTGGAAATGCGGGTGGCCCTGAGCCGGACCTTGCGCGAGCGACGGCAAGCGGCAGGGCTGACGCAAACGGCGCTCGCGAAACAGCTAGGCTCCAGCCAATCACGCGTGGCGAAGCTGGAGGGAGGCGACGCGAGCGTGTCGCTTGAGCTACTGATTCGCGCACTACTTTCGATCGGGGCGAGTCGGAAGGACGTGGCGCATGCTCTCTCCCGACGTGTGGCGTAGCGTCTCCTTAAGCCCCAGCGAACCTGCGACCGAATCAACAAATGCGAGCGAAGCGAGCCGCCGCAAGAACCTCATCAGGTTCAGCGCACGTGGCTTGCTAAAACAATCCCGTTCGAATACCCGTGCCGTGCGCATTGGAAAACAGTGTAACGACTCGCGCCTGCGCACTCACCGAGATCGGTTGATCGCCGGGTGGAGACTTGGTTCGGACGCGGAGGCCTGCTCGGCCGAACGAGATCATATGGATATCGCCGGCGCCTAGCCGCACAGGTAGGTGTCGGGGCGCCGGAGCGGTCGCACCGCTCGGCGGCAAGTTCATAAGATGAATTCCGGTTTCGTCGCCGAACACGAGGGCGGTGACCGCTTCCGACCCATCGGCTGCTAATTCAAGATCCCACGCACCCGCGTCCGTGGTCGCGCGCGTCGCGGACGACACCGGCCAAGCTAAGAGAACGGCGACCGCGGACAGGCCCCAGAAGAGCGGGAACAAAAACTGGCGGAAAGGAGAGCGGGAGGCGCGCGGCGCGTCGACCAAAGTCGAATGTGCGTTGTCATCGCCTAGCAGTTCGCCGGCCGCGTCGTTCCGTGCGGCAGAACGCCGATCCTGATCAGTACGAACTCGCATTCGCTCCGATGAATGGTCTCATAAGACGCTAAGGTAACTTGCGAGCGGATCCAACAGAATGCGAGCGAAGCGACTTCTTGGACCGCCTCGTTGCGATAACGCCAACCAACCGCCCGTGCCAACCCTCATTCCCGCGCGCGAGCGGCTCACCTAATCGAAGGTCATGGTGTAAACAGCGCTCGGCCAAATCGTTCACCCATGCGTCGAACTTGTGCGCTCAAGTTCTCGCGCGAGACGGCCACGGCATAGCGCGACACCGCACGGTCTACTTCGAGAAGCTCGGCAGACACGCGGATCGTGCTCCCCTCGACCGTGATCCGCCCGCTGACAAGCAGGGGCAGGTTGTCGCGCGCGGTACGTCCCTGGACGACCGTTACGCCCTCGTGAGCAAGACCCGCGCGCAGCGCGGCAGCAACTTGTAATGAATCGTCGGAGACACAGCCAGACCCACAGGCGAGCGCGAGTTCGGTGTAGCGAGGAGACACCGTGCTGGCTGCCACACTGGCGATGAAGAAGAACGTAATGATTGGGTTCATGTGCTTTCCGAGGTTCGGTAAACGTTCAAGCTACGCTGCACGCGACTCACAGATAACTGAGCCACCAATCCTTCCGTCCTGCTCTTAGCGCGGCAAACCAGCGGCAGAACGGATAGACGATGAGCACGACACTCACCCACGCGAGATACACAAGTGGGATTGACACCGGCCATCCCGGCGGCTGCGTAATCGGAAACTTGTCGAGGCTTGGCGACTCGAACATCCAGTGCGCGCTGCCAAACCTGATCAAGCAGACGACGACGGCCAGCACATGAATCACCGCAAAGTGCAGCAGAAAGTAGAACAACGGCACTCGGCCAAGAATCAACGCGGGGCGCAACAGTCTCGGCGTCGATGAGTCGACCGCTCGCAACATCAGGAATGCGATGCCGAGTGTGACAAGAAGAAAGAGGAGCGATGGCGGGTACTTGGTCACGTTGAGGAACGAGAGCGCCGTGAATTCGGGCGTCTTCTGCACGGACCATCGACTTGGATCGCCATAGACATTCAGTGCACGAAGCGCGACAAATGCGGTGATCATTCCGCTGCCGAGTAGCAGGAGCGTCTTTCGTCGGCGATCAGAAGACCATTCAAAGAGTTGGCCGAACCCGAAGCCGAGGGCCGTGACGCCAACCCATGGGATGATGGGATACGCCTGGAAGACAAAGTGGTTCGGGTTTGCGCTCACCATGGACGGCGAGTGGAGAAAGCGGACGACCGATCCAAGCTGCGCTGGCGGAATGAAGTCGAGCAGGTTGTGCGTCGCGATCATGGCGACGCCGACTATTGTGATGACGGATGTCGGCAAGCGCACGAGCACGCCGAGGCCAATCATTGCGCAGCCGAGTGCCCAGAGGACGGTAAGCATTGTCGTGCGATAGTCCACGTTGAACTGCATGATGAAGCGCAGCGCCGTGACCTCGAGGACGATCATCCAGAGCCCGCGCGTGATGAGGAATCGCGAGAGCTCCGCGCGCGACATGCGCCGCAGGGAGAGATATGCGCCTGTTCCCGTGAGGAGGAAGAAGACGGGCGCGCACAGGTGCGTGATCCATCGCGTGAAGAACAACGCCGTCGTCGTCTGCGCGAGATTCGTGGGGCTGATCCCGGCGTTTCCGAAGAAATCACGCGTGTGATCGAGCGCCATGATGATCATGATGATCCCGCGCACGATGTCGACGGACTCGATGCGCGCGCGGGGATTTGAGGCGGAGCGGTCAGCTCCCGGTGGGTGGCTCATCGGGCGGTGGGCTTGAGTGCATACAATTGGGGATACCGAATTGTATGACGCAAGTCTCCGCCCGAGCGCTGCGCATCAGCCCAATCCGGCACGCACCACGCGAACCGTGACGGACAGCTGGCCCACATGACGCATGGCATGCTCGGCGCCGTGCACCAAACAACCAATGACGCTCGACGGCAGCTGCGAGCGCCCGACGCCGCGAAAATCGGCGAGGGTTGCGGAGTCGATTGTTCGCAGCTCTGCAACCGCGGACTCGATGCGCGCGTTCAGGGTTTCCAGCATCGCCGGCACGTCGGCCAGCGCCACCGGCTCGCGCTCGCGTTTCAGCGACGCGAACTGCTCCGCATTCAAGCTTTCGCCGCGCGCGTACGTGAAGAGCCGGTCGACGACGCCCGGGATGTGCTGCACGTGGAACGCCGCGGACGCGACGCCACCAGGTCGCGCATTCCACTGTGCTTCGGTCAAGTCACCGATCAACTCGCCAACACTCTCGCGTACTTGCAGGAGAATGTGCGCGACCGGCTGCAACACTCCGGGGACGCCCTCCACAGGTCCGCGCTGCCACCACTCGGTCTCGGCCATTCTCTGCTCCCGTCAAAGGTGAATTTGGAGTTCGTGACGGTGGACACGTGGCGATGCCATATCGTCCGCCGCATACTTCCGGCATGGGTAAGGTATCCGTCAGCCAGGCATTCACGAATGCGCTCGACGCTCTCGTCGAGCAGGTGAAGGCGACCGCTCCATCCTGGCGGCAGTCCTCTGCGGCAGCCTGTCGCACGACACTGTGTGGTCCAAGTCTGACATCGACCTGGTGCTCGTGACGATCGATGACAGCAAGCTCGACTCAGCGGGGCTGACGCTCTACGCCGATGGCGTGAACGTGCACGCTCAAGACGGCGGATCACGTGATTGATCTCGGGCCCGAGGGCGGACACGCCGGCGGTGAGGTGGTGGCAACGGGCACGCCGGAGGACATGGCGGCGTGCAAGGCGTCCTACACGGGAGCGTTCCTCAAGAATCGGCTACATGGCGCGAGGCGGTGAGTGGATCGGCTGACTGACGCGAGGGGTGAGTGGATGTCATCCTGAGCGAGCATCGCGAGTCGAAGGATCCGCCAGTGGCTGTCATCCTGAGCGAGCATCGCGAGTCGAAGGCTCTGCACTACGATGCGCTCAAATGATGCTATAGAAAAACCATCCGGGAGGTAACATGTCCGACGAAATGGGAATCCTCAGAATCGAAGTCGAGATCGAGAACCACGCCAAGCCAGGCGAGCGGCGGCTCCTGCATTCCGTGATGGTCGATACGGGAGCGGAGCTCTCGTGGGCTCCGGCGACTGTACTTGAAAGCCTGGGCATCACCCGGGTGAAGCAGATTCGCTTTCAGCACGCGAGTGGGAGCGTTCTCGAGCGTTGGGTCGGCTACGCGATCATTCACGCCGAGGGCACGCAGACTGTCGATGAAGTGGTCTTTGGTGAGCCTGGCGACCTCGTATTGCTTGGTGCGCGCACGCTCGAAGGGATGAACTTCGTGGTGGATCTGGTGGGGAAGCGGCTCGTGGGCGCCGGGCCTATGATGGCTGGTATTGCGGCGCAGTCCGCGCTCGGAATTGACTCAATCGCGTCTGGCCCTTACCTTGAACAAGGAATCAACAAGTGAGTAAGGATGCCTGCCAGCAAGATTACGAGCAAAGGGCAAATCACCGTGCCGAAAGTCGTGCGGGAAACACTCTGCCTGTTACCCGGCGACCATATGAGTTTCGTCATCCATGATGACGGTACCGTGACCGTTGAGGCCGAAACGGTCGATCTGTCGTCGCTTCGTGGCATCGTGAAGCCAAATGGGCTCCATGTCAGCATCGAGGAGATGAACGAGGCGATCAAGGTGGGCGCCACCCGCAGGTGATCGCTCTCGACACGAATGTCCTCGTCAGGTACCTCGTCGAGGACGACGCGAAGCAGGCCGCCGCTGCCGCCGCGCTGGTCGATCGCGTCACCGGAGACGGCGACACACTGTTCATCTCCGACGTCGTCGTCTGCGAAACGGTGTGGGTGATGAGCGTGAGCTACAGCGTCGGACGAACGGAGATTGCCGGCGTACTCCGGAATCTCCTCCGCGCTCGGCATCTCACTTTCAACGCATCAGATCAGTTGATTCGGGCGCTCGACGCGTATCAAGCGGGCAAAGGTGACTTCGCCGACTATCTCATTCGTGAGCACGCGCGCGCGGCGGACTGCGACGACGTGGCGACATTCGACCGGGTGCTCCTCAAGGAGCAAGGCTTCGTCGCGGTGCGATAACCTACGAGGTAATGACAATCGTTCAATCCCGTTCGGTTGAACAGCATTGCCTCGACTTCCACAATCACACGACCATCACGTCGCCCTTGCGCTCCGCCGATATGTTCTACATTATAATAGCATATGACGCCTCCATCCGTTGGCGAACTCGAACTCGCCGTATTGCTCACCATCGCGCGACTCGGCCCCGATGCATATGGCGCAAGCATTCGCCGTTCGTTGCTGGAACGAACCGGGCGTGAGCATGCGGTGGGAACGATGTTCACGACGCTCCAACGCATCGAAGCAAAAGGGCTCGTGGTGTCCAGCACATCAGAACCCACCGCGGTCCGCGGCGGGCGCGCCAGGCGATGCTTTCAGCTCACGAAACTCGGCGCGCGCGTGCTGCAAGACGCCCGTCAGGCAAGCGCGGCGCTCTGGAAAGGCGTGCCGCGAGTGACAACAGCATGATTGACCAACATACGCCACCCGCGACTGCGGAATTTGTCGCGGCAGTCCTCATGCCCGACGAATCGCTACGCGAGTCATTCCTGGGTGACCTCGCCGAAGAATACGATCGCGTCGCGTCTCATACGTCTGCCCGCGCCGCCAATCGATGGTACTGGTCGCAGCTCGCCCGATCAGTGGTTCCACTTTCACTGATGGCCATTTCGTGCGACGGTCCGCGAGGCGCGTTCAGGTTCCTCGCGAGCGTACTCGGTGGATACGTGTTGATGATGCTGCTCGTCGTCGCGTCAGTCACAGGCGTCATTTGGACCTTCGCCCTGGCCCACCACACCGACTACGTCATTGGAGCGCTGGCCCTTGGTGACCGGCCTTCGCTTGTGGGCATTTGGTCAGTCGTCACGCTCATCACTGCAGGTGTCGCGTCTGGCTATCTCGCAGCGCTTGTCGGGCGGCCATCTGCAATCGCGTCTGCAATCACACTGGCCGTCGCCGGCATGCTGTTCGTCGCCTCGGAGAGCCGCGGTGCGCCGTTGTGGTTCCAGCTCGCGCTGAATGCGATCCTGCTTACTTCCGTGCTGAGCGGAGCGGTGCTGCGATCCAGAAACGTCATCGCAGTGCAATGCGTGTGACGAACAGGGGGGCAAGCGTAGCAAGTCGTAGAATCCCCACCCCAAGCCACGTGCCGGTCCTGCGCTTCGGTCAGGGCGACAAATATCTACACCTCCGGCCTTCGCGACAAACGGCGAGCACCTGGCTCTACGTTCTCGCCTTCGCTCTGTGTGCAGCGTCAGCAAACGGCCAGACCGAAGACCAACGTTCGGCGCGACTCGTAAACGCAATGGCGTCCGAGCTTCGCGTCAGTGCACACCTCCCCGGACTCTCGGTCGCAATAGCACGAGGAGGGCAGATACTCATCGCACAGGGACTCGGTTACGCCGACATCGCGCGTACAGTGCGAGTCACTCCCGCTACGCAGTTTCGTACGGCGTCCGTAGGCAAGGTGATTACGGCAACGGCGCTGGCAACGCTCGTGCAGCGTGGCGCGCTCAATCTCGACAGTCCGGTGCAAGCGTACGTGCCAGCATTTCCAGTCAAACAATGGACGGTCACGTCGCGCGAGTTGGCCGGCCATCTCGCCGGAATGCCGCACTACAACGCCGCTGACAAAACGGAGCCTCGCTTTTACGCATCCGTAAACGACGCACTCGGAGTGTTCGCCGCCGAGAGCTTGCTGTTCGAGCCGGGATCACGTTACTCGTATTCGACGCACGGATTCACGCTACTCTCTGCCGTTATCGAGGGCGCATCGGGAAAGCCCTTTCTCGATTACCTCACTGACGCTGTCTTGCAACCGTTGGGCATGAAGTCCACGGGTCCACATCTCATCGCGGCACCTACTGCGACGATGACGACGCTTTACGCCATCACCAACGGAACCGCGACGCCAGTCGAGCACCCGGAAGATCCCAGCTACAAGTGGGCGGGCGGCGGCATGATCAGCACGCCGTCGGATTTAGTGCGCCTGGCGTCAGGATACCTCAACGGTTTCCTGAAGCCGGAAACTGTGGCCATGATGTTTGCGAGCCAGCGACTCGCGTCGGGTAAGGAGACGGGCGTCGGTATCGCGTGGCGCAATGGAATGGACGTCGAAGGACATCGCGCAATCGAACATGCAGGCTCGATGGAAGGGACGCGGACGGTGGTGTCCATGTTCCCTGAGTCGAAAGTGGTGGTGGCGATCATGGCAAATGCGGAATGGAGCAGCATGATCGAAGAGACGGCGCACATGCTTGCCGTGCCTTACCTGACCAGGCGCGCGCCAATACGCCAGCCCGATGGAACGGCGGCAGTGACGGTCACGGTACTCAAGCGCGACGGCACCGCGGAGCGCGCTCAAGGGACGTTGACGCTTCGCGCGGGAGCGGGGACGCTCACGGTTGATGCCGGAAGCACAGCGCGTACGTCGTACGCCCTCGTGTACCTCGAGCGCGGCAACACGTACGCGCTGGTGCGTCCGGATGGGATTGTCCATCTAACGCTGGAAACCGCTGGTGACTCGGTCTCCGGCAAGGCAATCGCTTACGGGAGCCCGCGAATGACGTCGCCGGCGGACAATCCGCCATTCCTGACGTTGGGCGGAGTCTTCTCAAGGAAGTAGCTGCCGTCCTGAGCCCGCGAAGCGACCCGTTGTTATCCTGAGCGAGCGAAGCGAGTCGAAGGATCTGCACTTATGCTTGCGCGTTGAGCGCGACACGTTTGTCGGCAGTGGATCGCAAGCCATTCACAGAGACAACGTTCGACGACGTTCGATTTCGACGTGAATCGCCAAATCCTTTCGATCACTTCAATTGCCAACGCAGCCACAGTGACTTCCCGCCGACAGTTCCTCCAGCAAAGCGCCGCGTCCGCGGTTGGGATCGCACTTCCAGCCATCGCGCTCGCGGAATCATATCCGGCCTCCGTCACCCAAGATCACGCGAGCCCTCCGCGCAGCTTCCTCGACCTGAAACGCGCTCCCGATTCCGTTACCGTCGAAGCAGCGACGGGAAGCCAGCGACTCACCGCGGCGCGTGGCGGCCGCTGGAATGGAACGGCTGGACTTTCGGTGACGACACTCGTAACACCGAACGCATTACGCGTCGACCTTTCGTCACCGACGACGGCCGTAAAACGCCTCCACCTTCGCTGGCGCGGCAAGCTCGACACCACTCGCCTGCTACTCGGCGACGCATGGGAGCGCGGCTACGGCGACCTCGAGTGGCGCGGCTTTGCGCCCGATCGCGCCATGCCGTGGTACGTGGCCGCATGGGACGGTGCGTCGACGCATGCATACGGAGTGCGTACGGGCGCGAAGTCGTTCTGCTTCTGGCAAATGGATGCGGGTGGAATCAGCCTATTTGCCGACGTACGCAGCGGAGCAGCCGGCGTGCAATTAGGCGAACGCGTCCTCACGGCATGTGAAGTGGTATGCCGGCCGGGCCAGCCAAACGAATCTCCATTCGCGGCAGTGCACGCCTTCTGCAAGCAGATGTGCGCAGCGCCAAAGCTTCCGTCGCAGCCGGTGTATGGCAGCAACGACTGGTACTACGCCTACGGGAACAACAGCGAAGCCACCGTACTCGGCGACGCAGAGCGGATCGTCGAGCTGTCGCCGCCCAGTGGCAACCGGCCCTTTGCCGTGATCGACGACGGGTGGCAACCGGGCCGAGGAAAGGACAAGGTTGGCGCGGGCACGTGGGATAAGGGGAACGACAAATTTCCGGATGTCCCTGGACTGGTCGCCAAGGTAAAGCAAATCGGTGCTCGGCCAGGTGTATGGATTCGCCCCTTGGAAGCGAGCGCGGATACGCCAGCCAGCTGGCGCCTGTCGCGCGAACGCAATGTGCTCGATCCCACTGTGCCCGAAGTGCGGCAGAAGATTACCGAAGACTTCAGTCGCCTGAGGCAATGGGGCTTCGATCTCATCAAGCACGACTACTCGACGTACGATCTGTTTGGGCGATGGGGATTCCAGATGGGAACGTCGCTCACAAAGGACGGCTGGACGTTCTCGATAGGCCCAACGCGAACGACCGCTGAAGTGATCGACGAGCTTTACGGAACCATTCGCGCGGCGTCCGGCGGCGCACTCATTATCGGCTGCAATACGGTGAGTCACTTGTCGGCCGGCCATTTCGAAATCTGCCGTATCGGTGACGACACGAGTGGAACCGAGTGGGGACGGGTGCGAAAGATGGGCGTGAACACGCTCGCGTTTCGCGGGGCACAACACGGCGCGTTCTATACTGCGGACGCCGATTGCGTCGGCGTGACGAATGCAATTCCGTGGGAGCTGAATCGCCAGTGGCTCGACCTGCTGGCGCGCAGCGGCACGATGTTGTTCGTCTCGCTCTCGCCGGATGCGCTGGACGCCGAGCGACGCAAGGATCTCAAGAGTGCGATGGCGCTGGCGTCGCGACCGCAGCCGCTTGGCGAACCGCTCGATTGGCAGAAGACCGTATACCCAACGCGCTGGCGATCCACGAACGGTGAGCGGTCTTACGACTGGGTTGGCGCGGAAGGGGCGGTGCCTCCTGAATGATGGGCAATCACTTCGGCGAGAGTTTATCGCGAGTTGGAGACTCATCTTCGTTCCACGGAAACGGCGCGCCCTTCACCTTGCGCGGATAGACCTCGTCAAGGTTCGTCGCATCATACATCCGCCCGTTCTTCATCACGTACTTGATGCCGATGGAGTTGCGCAAATCGTCGAGTGGATTTCTGTCGAACACCAGGAGGTCGGCCATCTTGCCAACCTCCAGCGATCCAATGTCCTTCCCAAGGCCAAGCGCATTCGCGCCAAGGATCGTTGCCACCTTGAGTGCATCCATCGGCGTCATGCCCTCGCCCATGCCAATGTTCCACAGCTCCCAGTGGTAGCCGATGCCCTGCTGCTGGCCATGTGAGCCGACGCCCGCGCTGCCGCCCGCATCGATCAGGTGCTTGATGTCGGTGCCCACCAGCTTCATTGGGTACTGCGAATCGTGGAACCATCCAGCCTGCGCCATCGTGGTCACCGCGCCGGCCGATCCGCCGCGACGGAGAATCTTGCTCTCGAGATCACTCCACGGCGTAAAGAGCTGCAGCTTGGCATCGTGCAACAAATCCATGTGCTCGTACCAGTAGTTCTCACCCCACGGCGCGCCATACGCCACGATGATCGTCGGTGTGTACGTGATGCCGGATTCCTGCAGCAGGCGGATGACATCGGGCTGTAACGGATACGTGGGAATGGTGTGCTCGTGACCACTGTATCCGTCGATGGCCTCCGTCATGTTCATCTTGTAATCCAGGCCCCCCTCCGTCGTCGGCATGAGCTTGAGCTCATTCGCCGCCTGAATCACCCACTGGCGCACTTCGCGATTCCCAGTCTGATACTCCTTGATCGTCTTGGTGTCGTAATACTCGGCATAGCGCTTCAGCACCGTGCGCGCGTTATCGAGACTGCGGATATTCTCCGCGGCAAACACGCCCGGTCCGGTGGAGTAGATGCGTGGCGCGAGTACCGTGCCCGCCTTTTCCTGGTCTTCGTACGACAACACATCCGTGGAGCCCGTCTGCGGATCGCGCGCGGCCGTAACGCCATAGGCCAGATTGGCGGCATAACTCCACACGGGATCACGATGCACGCTGGCCGCGACACGCAAATGCGCGTGTGTGTCGACAAAGCCGGGACCAATCGTCTTTCCGCTTACGTCAATTTCTCGCGCACCCGCCGGCACCGTCACAGACCCGCTCGGCCCAATCGCCGTGATGCGATTGTTGGTGATCACGATGTCGCCCTTCTCGATGACTTCGGTGCCTTTCATCGTGATGATACGTGCGCCACGAAGCACAGCCGTCGCACTCGGGATGTCGCGCGTCGCACTCAGGCGAATACGCGACTCGATTGGCTTGTACGTCGGGAGAGGCGCACGTGCACCTCGACCACCGCGCCCGGCAACGGCGTCGCCTGATGTGTCGACAGGCGCGGCTGCGCCGCCAGCGCGGGCAGGGTTCGCCTTGCGCACTGAATCATCGAATTCAGTTGCGCGCGCGATATCGTAAACCACATGCGCGTTGCCGATGGACCAGTGAATGCTGTTGTTATCACCACCCCATCGCGGAAACTGCGCCCCGATATCCGTGAGCTTGCGCGACGGAAATGCCTGGCCGCCACCAGCTGCTGCGTCGCCGCCACCATCGCCGCCACCACGCCCTGCGCCAACGGTGATCGTCGGCTCCGGACCACCAGGCCACGGGATGTCCGGGATGTAATAGAGATCCGTGTTCAACTGCGCGAGCACATGCTGCCCGTCTGGCGAGATCTGCACCCAGCCTGCATTGCCACCGCGTCCTCCACCGCCGCCCGGAGGCGGCGGCCCAACCACGCGGAGAATCTGCTTGATATC